>JAAYPD010000344.1 GCA_012520015.1 Methanomicrobiales archaeon | reverse complement strand
TCAAGGACCTCCCTGGATAAAATCTCCCGGCCTTTTTGCATTTCAGGAGGGGATTCAGGGATGAGAAGCTCAAGGGTGGCCGCTTCATGATCAAAAGGAACAATCGGTGGTTTAATTGAAACGATGGAATAAGTGTTTCCGTCAGATGCAACAAAAGGCATTTCATCAGGCAAATATCGGGAAACTGGTGGGAACTGCCTGGTGATCTCACTTCTCTCAACTGAAAAAATTGAACAGAAGATATCATTTGCATCCATGACCTGTCTTTCAGGGCCCAGAAGGACCATTGGAATGGAGTGGTACTGGAATATTTCCAGGGCACGGTCAAACTCGGTGTGCGCAGAGATCAGGTCGTTAAGGTAACTTTCATGCTCCTTTTTTATAGTAACCTGCTCTTCTTTAAGGGCATCCAGTTCCTTTGAGAGAAGGACATTCTTCTCTTTTTCATTTAGAAGTTCTTCCGCATCCTGTTTCATCCGTAAAAGGACAGGAGTAAACTCTTCAGGGACCTGTGGTAAATCCCCCTGTTCATAAGAAAGTATAGTTTTTATTATCTCCGAATTATCAGGGCTTTCCTTATTATTGGTCTGCTGGCTTTTTTCTTCATCTGTAACGATAAAAAGACCCCTTCTTCCGGAGTGTTGAATCTCGTCAGTTCCCATAATTTACCTCCCTGATTTCCATGAATCAATAATAGAAGCAGCTTTTGAAAAACCAGGCAGAGCCGGGTCCTCAGGAGCCAGTGTTATTAGTGGAATACCCTGCTTTAATGAATGAGACACTTCTTTTCCTTCAGAAATAATCACCACATCCGGAATCTCAACGCTTACCCGTTTCTCCAGCTGGGTTCGTATCTCCTGTAATGTATCAGTCCTTGCCTCCGGCATTCCACCAAACATCTGTTGAACTTTATCCCAGAATGTTTCTGTTTTTGCAAGGTGAATATCCCATCTGTTCAGTATTGCCATCCCTATCTTAATTTTTATCCCTAAAATTTCATTTATATCGCTGATTATCTGGTTAACATGATCATAACCGGAGAGAGCAAAAATATCAGATGAAAATACCATTACAGAATTGTCAGCCGCTATCATTCCATTAATCAGTAACTGTCCAAGGAAAGGAGGTGTATCAATCAGGATATGATCATAACGATTTCTCACCTGGTCAACGCCTTTTTTAAGGATATGATACCGGTCAGGGTTTTTATATAACACCGCTTCTGCGCCAACAAGATCCAGGTGTGAAGGGACCAGATCAATACCAGAGACTGTTTTTATAATATAATCTGACAGCAGGACTTTTTCAGGTGTATCCAGGCAGTGCTTAATATAATATTGGTATATATGCCTTTGAAGAGAGTCAGGATACACTCCAAGACCCAGCGTGGCATTTGCCTGGGGATCAGTATCAATCACAAGTACTGTTCTCCCCATGTTTTTTAGAACTCCTGCAATCTGTAAGCAGGACGTTGTTTTTCCTGTTCCACCCTTATGATGAATAAATGCCGTAGTGGTAATAAGACTCCCCCTTCCTAATCATGGCGTAATGCAAGACTCTCAATAATTCAGGAAACGCTACCGGTTAGCTACCGGTTATCAGGTGCGTTTTTGGTACACAGGTCTATCTCTATTTTTCTACCAGGTTATACCTATATGTCAGTTATTGCACTATAGAATACTCTGGATATTTCTATAAATAAATGACGGTATAATTATCGTAAAAGCACTCCTTACCTGAAGTGACTGGAAGCTGATATCCAGGTACATTTATCTCGTTCATTCCAGCACATTGAACAATGCACTATAGTCGCGACTTTTTTCTGTTTAAAAGATCAATATTAATATGAGAGGGAGAGTGCGGCCGACGGTAACGTTTTTAACGTAGCTGAGGAAAGTCCTCCCACCAACCGGGTACGCAGCCCTGATTTCAGGGGTGGTGAGAATCACGGCAATGGAACAGAAACGATACGGAATGTCCCGAGCTATGATGCAAACCTGCTGAGCAAAGAAGGACATCACCGATGAAACGGCGAATCCCTGCGGGTGCAAGTCGAAACAGGGCATAAGATAACCCGGTATCTGCCCGGGTTCGGCGCTTAGCTGAATGCCGCATTGAACAGAAGGGGGCTTACTCCTCCCACTCATTTTTGTATCGTAAAGTTCAGGTAGCTGTCAAGCATTATTGCTATGTATGCAACCAGACTCTTCATTGATCGGGTACCGCTTTCTTCAGGAAACACTTTACCAGGACTCAAAAGTGAAGACTGAAGAACCAAAAACCCGCATTTGCGGTGTTTGTGAACCAAATCAGACGATAATTTCATTACCTGACCACAGGAAAATTCCACTGGACCCGGTAATTTTGTGGGATGCCCTGGATAACAGGGAAACCACCCGCCAGTATTCTGATGATGAACTTTACAGGTGGGAGCTTTCAACTCTCCTTCATTATACCCAGGGTGTAAGGGATAAGGAAAATGGCTCGCATTTCCGAACAGTACCTTCCGCTGGTGCACTACATCCTTTTGAGATAAGAATAGTTGTAAACCGTGTGAGTGGACTGGACCCGGGAATATACAGGTATCTTCCATTAGATCATGCTCTTGTCAGGGAGGACTGCTACTCAGGAGATCGTGAATCGGTGGCGAAAGTCTGCAAGAATCCAAACCTTGTCGCTTCATCTGCATTGTCATTTATCTGGACTGCCGTTCCTGAGCGAATGATCTGGAAATTCGGGCAGCGAGGATGGAGATACCTGTTTATTGAGGCAGGTCACATCTGCCAGAACCTGTACATTGCATGTGCAGGCCTGCAGCTTGGAATATGCGCTATCGGATCATATGATGATAATGAGATCAATTGTATTCTTGGAATTGATGGAAATACAGAGTTTTGTATTTACATGGCCTCTGTCGGAAGAAAATAATAAGTGAATAATTATACAGGAGGTCTGATTGCAATCCCTCTCTGGATTAAATAATTTTTAACTTCTGCAATTGTCAACTCCCCATAATGAAATACACTTGCTGCAAGAGCTGCATCTGCTTTTCCAAGTACAAAACCCTCGTAAAAATGTTCCAGCTTACCAACCCCGCCTGATGCGATCACTGGTATTCCAACAGATTCTGAAACTGCTGCCGTAATTGGAATGTCAAAGCCGTCCTTTGTTCCATCAGTCTCCATTGATGTGAGTAGTATTTCACCCGCGCCACGGCTTTCTGCTTCTTTCGCCCATTTTACTGCATCTATACCGGTAGATTTTGATCCTCCGCGGGTCATGACCTCGTACCAGCACGAATTACCATCAGAAAGGTCGATCATCGTCATTCCAGGTTCACTGGTAGTCCTTCGTCTGACGTCAATGGCAACAACAATACACTGAGTCCCAAAGGCTTTTGCAGATTCGGATATCAGGGAAGGATCTTCTATAGCACTTGAATTTATCGATACCTTGTCAGCTCCGGCTTTTAATGTTCTTTGAATATCATCAACTGTCCTGATTCCGCCACCGATAGTCAGGGGAAGGGAGAGTTCATCCGCAGCTTTTTTAATCAGATCGATGATCATCCCCCTGTTCTCAATAGAGGCTGTGATATCCAGAAAGACTACTTCATCTGCCCCCTGCTCATTATAGCGGGCCGCAAGCTCTACAGGATCTCCCGCATCCTTAAGGCCAAGAAAATTTGTTCCTTTTACAACTCTTCCATCTTTAATATCAAGGCAGGGGATTATCCTTCGGGTGAGTGTCATTATTATAGCTCTTTATCTGCCTTACTAAATGAGGATTATGGCAAGATGATTTATTATCAACAGATAAACACTTATGGAAAATTTTTAAAACTGACAATTGTTTCGAGGAAAATATGGAATCTGGCGAATTGAAGATTGAATGGGCAAGACAGTACATGCCCGTACTAAATACAATCTCTGAACGATTTAAAAAGGAAAAGCCCTTTGCCGGAATGGTTATCGGGATGGCATTGCATGTTGAGGCAAAAACCGCAAACCTTGTTTGCACACTTGCCGATGGAGGAGCTACCGTTCACATTACCGGATGCAATCCTCTCTCAACCCAGGACGATGTTGCCGCAGCATTAGGCAGGGTCCGGGATGTCTTCTGTTATGCAAAAAGAGGATGTTCTGTTGATGAATATTACAGGGCAATCGATGATGTTCTTGATGCAAAACCAGTCATCACCATTGACGATGGGATGGACCTGATTCACCGTCTGCATACCGTAAGACAGGACGTACTGCCTGGTGTTATCGGTGGATGTGAAGAGACTACCACAGGTATCCACCGCCTGCGTGCAATGGCAGATGAAGGAAAGTTAAAATTTCCGGTCATCGCCGTCAATGACACCCCGATGAAACATTACTTTGACAATGTACATGGGACCGGAGAGAGCGCTCTAACCGCGATAATGGTAACAACAAACTCCCTTATCGCCGGTAAATGGGTAGTGGTTGCAGGATTTGGATTTTGTGGAAGGGGTCTTGCAAGAAAGGCATCTGCACTTGGTGCAAAAGTTATCGTGACCGAGATAGATCCACGCCGCGCTCTTGAAGCTCATATGGAAGGATTTCATATCATGTCCATGAAGGAGGCTGCCCGGGTTGGTGACATTTTTATTACAACAACAGGAAACAGGGATGTCATCACCGGTGAACATATAACAGCCATGAAATCCGGTGCAATTCTTTCAAATGCCGGTCATTTCAATATCGAAATTGATGGTGCATGGCTCTCATCCAATGCAGATACCATTGAGGAAAGGGATGGAATTCACTCATACCATATTGGTGGAAAGGTCATCCATTTACTTGCAGAGGGCCGGCTTGTCAACCTTGCAGTTCCAAAAGGGATGGGACATCCGATCGAAGTCATGGATCTCTCTTTTGCCCTGCAGGCCCTGAGCACAGAATATCTTGCCCTGCATCATAAAGAGTTAAAACCAGGCGTACATCAGGTTCCGGATGAGATTGACCGGAATGTCGCTATGTATAAACTCAGGTCACTGAACCTTTCCATCGATTCATTAACAAAAAGCCAGGAAGAATATATGGGAAGCTGGGATCATGGAACCTGATCAATGAACCATTCTTCCTTTCATTGAAGCAGCAATTTTTGTATCAAGGTTTGCCGCCCTCTGAAAGCACATGAAAGCTTCTCTTTTCAGCCCGGCATCCTCAAGAATTACTCCCTTATTCAGGAGTGCTCCGACATGTTTTGGATTTATTTTTAATGTTTTATCATAGCATTGCAAGGCTTCTTTATGCCTGACAAGATCGGTGTATATAAGGCCCATATGATACCATGCAGAGGCGAATGAAGGATCGATACT
>JAAYPD010000343.1 GCA_012520015.1 Methanomicrobiales archaeon | reverse complement strand
GAGATTCCCATTATTGTGGGTGGAGGAATCCGGGATGCTGCAACTGCAAAGGAGAAACTTGAAGCCGGAGCGGATATAATTGTAACCGGGAATGTGCTCAAGAACAAAGACGGCATAGGAATAATGAAAGAGATTGCCGCTGCGGTAAAGAATTACTGATTGCAAAGAGTGCTTAATATCCCCGGGGAAGCCAGGATAAGATTCCCCTGTTTCATCTGAAAAGACTTCATTTTCTAGCTGCAATATATTTTTGTCCCGGATGATTCGGTTTATCCGGTATTGTCAATTTCAGAAATCCATCTCTCACTAATGGGTTTAATACCTGTGACCTGAAATACTCTTTATGTGTCAAATTGATGTGTCCCATGATCTCTTCCGCAGAACGGCTGCTGCTGCAAAACAGGAGTATCTTCTGTGTTCTTTCCAGCAGTTCTTCTTTGTTAACTACTTCCGGTGTACCTGGTTTAGAGTAGTACATCTGTCCTGGAGCATTTGGTGTCTGGGGTAATGTATAGAACAGGGCATTTTTTTCAATTAAAGGCCTGATATATCGGTCAAGAACATATTTTTTATCTTTTAGCTGCAAAAAAGATTGGATCTCCTCTCTGCTCCTTGGAACCCGGCAGAACTCCATGAGCAGTTTCACTGTATAATCACTTCTGATTTTTGATTTGTTAACTCCCTCGGTAACTGGGGGGATAGCTCCCCCGGTAACTGGGGGGGTATCAGAGAGTGAAAAGTACTGTTGTCTGGGGTCATTTGGGTTTTCAGGGTTTGTCAAATGCAACAGATTATTTTCCAGAAGTGGTTTTATTATGAAGTTACGGACATAGTCCCTGTTTTTAAGTTTTAAAAATGACTGAATCTCATCTCTGGTTCGTGCCTTCCTGCAATACTCCAGTAACATTCGCATCCGTTCATCCTGCTGGATGATCATGGGGGATACCGCATCACCACGCTGTGGTAGAACAGGAATGGAAATTTTGAAGATATCCTCTTCTATCAACTGAGGTTTTGACTGGGAATATATTTTAACAAATTTGACAAGGTTTCTGACTCCGGAACCAAGCTCATCAGCCAGACCGATCTCCTTGAAAAAACGTGCTATAACCGGATTTTTAGGGTATGGGGTAAATTTATCCGGGTTAATCAGCCCTGTACCATGAGGCTTATTGCTGTTTTCAGCATAGATTCTTGTTTTCTCAATGATAATTTTGGCCGGGAAAGCATTCATGTACTCTCTGTGAATCAGTATGTTTGATGCGATCTCACGGATGATGGTATCACGGATACTGATACGTCTGCTGCCTTCCATGTAAAAAGGATCGGGCTAATGCTTTTGCGCAAATGCTGTTATTCTATCATAGCTGTCAATCAAATTGGTACGTACATCGTCACGGTCATCGTAGCGATCCACATTTTCCCTTCGTACAATCAAATCGGTTCTGTGATGAGGACAGATAGACCGAAGGAGAGATTTTTCCCGGATTGTTTATGGTGGTAATAAAGTCGGATTGAATTTTATTGATAAAATCTTTGTCAATACCGGTGATTTTACCATTGCTGTTTACTCCCAGGAGAATTTCTCCTCCATGATGATTAAGAAATGCGCATACTGTTTCATAAAGATTTTTTGGGATGGAATTTCTGCACTCCTTGAACTCAACTTGTGTCCCTTCACCGGAATCTATAACCTTGAATTGTACCCGAATTGGTGGACACACCTATTACCAAAATATTTTTATTCATGGAGGGTGTGTTCATGTCCAAGAAAACAAGAAAGAAATATGATGCTTCCTTTAAACGGGAGGCGGTCCGCAT
>JAAYPD010000342.1 GCA_012520015.1 Methanomicrobiales archaeon | reverse complement strand
GTTCGATAGATAAGAGAGAAAAAGTGTTGAGTTAGTAATTACGGCCTCCGCCATGTCCCCTGCCACGGCCATACCCGCCGCCACCAGGTCCACGGTCAAACTCCCGTCTTGGCTGCATGGGCCTGGCCTCATCAATACGCATGGTCCTTCCCTCGAAGACAGTCTTGTTCAAAGCGTCCATTGCTGCCTGCGCTTCCTCGCTGGTGGCCATCTCTACAAAACCGAACCCTTTTTGTTCGATGATTTTTACACTGACTACTTCGCCATACTGTGAGAATAAATCCTTCAGCTGGTCTTCCTTAACAGAGTACGTCAGGTTGCCTACGTACAGTCGCTTTCCTTCCATAAGATATCAGACACCGTGCCTTTCCTTACATAACCATCCAGGACAAGAGGTTATGTGATCATGCCCCTGTCACATGGCAATCTGACCGACAATTATCGATTTTGTATACAAAAAATCTGACTATCCGGACGTGCAATTAGCCAAGCCACCGGGAAGCTGATCATCACAAAAACGACTCACAATTATTAATAAGTATGTTTCCAAACAAAGTAAATCAGCCATCGTCGTTTAATTATTCTTAGCCCACCATCTATTTCACCTTCTTCGGCCCAATTACCATCACCGGATCTGATCCTATGAACCTTGAAGATCTCTCTATCCGCCCTGGCATGCAACATGGCCTGTACATTGGTATATGCATAGGAGTTATCCTGACCGTTAAAACATATAAAAGCCCCTGTACCTGCACACTTACCGGGTGGATATCAGTCGGCTGATATGTCTATACATGCATGGATCAGATCCCTCCTCCTGCTCTGCCTGCTATCATCCGCCCTGGCAGGAGGGTTTGCCACGGAGGAGAATATTACCAGCATACTGTCCGGGGATCCTGCGCTGGTGCTTGAAAGGTTTGAAAACGGTTCTTTTAAGGAGCCTGATCTTAATACTTTAAGAGAAATCCAGGACCTTTTGTACCGGAAACTTGCCCTGGGTCTTGCAGGGAAGGGTGAATATGAAAAAGCAATTACTGTCCTCAATAGCATACCCTCTCATGAACTGACCTATGACAGCATTCTCCTTCTTGCTTTCCTGCATAACCGGGTACAGGATCATCAGGCGGCCTTAAACCATATCATCACCCTTCAGGCCAGGTACCCGGATGACATAAAGCTGGACAATGCAAGAGCATACATTTTATGTATGGCAGGATCCCAGGCTGATGCAAAGAGGATAATGGAACCGGTTATAAACCAGGAGCCTGATTATGGCCCATTTCTTGACACCTGGGGAACCATTCTTGCTGCAGAAGGAAAGTACTATTCTGCAGGAAAAGCATGTGGGAGGGCATATGCTCTAATGCCTGGTGATCCGGAAGTACTTGCACATCTTGGGATGATTGCATATAAATCAGGAAGGCTTGCCGATGCCAAGAATTTTTACCAGCAATCGGTGAGGTTTGATCCTGCTTTTGCAGAAGGTCAGAAGGAATATGCCCGGGTTCTTATGGATCTTGGAAGGTACCCTGAAGCTCAGAAGGTAATAAGGACAGCACTAAGGCTGATCCCTGGTGACGAAGATCTTGTATCATGGGAGAAGGAGGCAGATTCAACACTGATGGCCTGGCATATAAAGCAGGAGCAGGAGGCTGACAGGCCCTTTCTCATAAAACGAGTGGTGCCGGGGAACCATTCATAAAATCATAAACCATGGGCTGTAATGATTTTAAGTCCAGTGCAATTGCAATCGCCGGTGTAGGCTGAATATTCATCTGTTTCTGAAAGGCGGTCTGGCTCTGCCATGTCCCTGAGTTAATCCCGAGAACATTACGGTACCTGCTGATACCATAGATATGGACATGGCCGGTATGCACTACTTCAGGAATTGGGTCAATAATGAGCCGGTCAATAATATCAGCGGCAATTGGCGTTCTCCTTCCATAGCATGGGGCCAGATGTCTGCGTTTTAACATCTCCGGGATTATATCGCATGCTTTTTCATAACTTGCCCCAGGCATCAGGCTGATGAGATCGTCAAATGAACGGCCATGGTACATTAAAAACCGGACACCCTGAAGGTTGATTAGAGCAGGATTCTCTACAAATATACATGAGTCCGGGAAAGACCCCCTGAACTTTTCCGGAATTGCCGGTTGTGGCTCGGCACCCCTTACCACGTCATGGTTCCCTGGAGACAGGATTATCCTGATATGTGAAGGCAGTTTGGCAAGCATCTTCCCAAGCATGTCGTACTGTTCATAGATATTGGTGATGACAAGCTCCTTGTCCTGGTCAGGATAAATACCGATACCATCCACAAGGTCACCGGCAACAAGGAGGTATGAGACCTCACTCTCACAAAGCCAGTCTGCAAACCTGTTCCATGCATCTTCAAGGAATGTGTCACTTCCAACATGAATATCAGAGATCAGAACAGCGGCACCTTTTCTTTCACTTGTATAAGAGACATGGGAGAATGGAATATCAGGCCTGAAGATCTGGTCGGCAAAGATCAGGTTTCCTTCGTTTGAAAGAGAACCCCTGACGCCGATCACCTCGTCAGGGACAATTCGCTCAGCCTCTGCAAAGTCAGGGCGGTCCTTGTTAAAAAGTACGTTCACGCTGCCGGTCGGATCTTCAAGTTCAGCCATCCGGTGCCCGTTTCCGGTACTTCTCACATCCACGACCATACCACAGACTGAAAACTCCTCCTGCCTGTACCTGGAGTTACGCCTTATGGCCTCTATCGGGACCGGGCTACACCTGCCCCTTATCATCCCTGAAAGGCGCCCGAACCGGTCTGAGAAATACGAGATATAATCTTCGACCTTCGCAACCGGCCTTGCGGTGCCCGTCCGTCCTGATATTATCTCAACTTCCGGATCACTCAAAAACCTGACTCCTTCACGGGAAGGGACAATGCCAGGAACGTGTTTTAGGGATACCACCAGGCAGTCATCCGGAACTCCTGATATTATCTGGTCGATCAGATTTTCATCCTTTTTTTCACAGATATATCTGACTACGTCAGGATGAACCTGAAGTTTTGTATCCAGGAACCTTTCCACGATCACGGAGCTGTCAAACATTCTGCACTACTAACTTCTGCCTGCATGGAAATATACCCCTCATGCAAACAGATGCCCGGCCTTATGCCATGACCTCATGTACAGCAAAGTGAACCCTTATAGTGCCAGCTTAAGAACCATATACAGACATCATGGCAGATCAAAAAGCCAGTAAACCAGCCTGGGAAAAAATCGTCAGCTTCTGGAAGAGCGAGGGACAGATCCCCTCTGCGATCAGGGAGATTGTATCGGTACTTGTAACCGTCGGGGCGGTGGTTGCCGTGCTCCTTCTTGTCTGTGGAACATGGCCGGCCATCGTTACCATCGAGTCTGAAAGCATGGTTCCGCATATGGATGTGGGAGACCTGGTCTTCGTGGTTGCCGGGGATCGGTACGGTACCATGCAAAGTCTTGAAGAAGGCAATGTATCAGGATATGAAAAGTTCGGGATGCCTGGGGATGTTATCATCTACCGGCCAAACGGAAACACTGAGCTGCATCCCATCATACACCGTGCCATGTTCTGGGTTGAAGAAGGCGAGGAGATTACTGTCACTGCAGGTCTAAGAACAGGGACCTATACCGCTCCTCATGCCGGGTATATTACCAAGGGCGACAATAACCCAGTGATCGACCAGGTAGGATGGTCAAATTACCGCAACCTTGGCGGCCCTATCGAACCGGTTAAAAAAGAATGGATCATCGGGAAAGCGATGTATAAAATTCCGCTTGTAGGATACCTTCCCCTGAATATTGTTCCGGTCATAATCATCGTGGTATCACTTATGGTCCTGCATGAACTGTACCTCCGGAGCAGGGCAAAGCGGGAAGAAGAAAAAAAAGATAAGAAGGTCTGACCATGAACCTGCAGGCTCTTTTATCAGATGCCCTTGCCGGCCGTCGCCTCACTGCCAGGGAGGCTGAACTTCTGTTCTCCGTGACAGGCCCTGATGTATATGATCTTTTTCGTGCGGCTGATGAGATGTGCAGGCGAAAAAATGGTAACCGCGTGACATTTGTAAGGAACCAGAACATACACATCACTAATATCTGTAAAAACCTTTGTGGATTCTGCGGGTTTGGCAGGGCAAAAAACAGCCCGGGTGCGTACCTGTCTGGAGAAAAGGAGATAAAAGAACAGATACAGGCGGCAAAAGACCGGAAGGTGACGGAGATCTGTTTTCTCTCCGGGGTGCATCCTGATTTTACCCTTGAGACATATCTTCAGTTCATGCGATGGGTACATGAGATATACCCGTCGGTCCACATCCATGCCTTCTCACCTGACGAAGTGGATTTTGTTGCGGGAAAGGCAGGCCTTCCGACACCGGTGGTCATTGAAAAGCTGATGAAGGGAGGTCTTGGAACCCTTCAGGGAACTGCTGCCGAGATCCTGGTTGATGAGGTCAGAAAGACAATCTGCCCGGCAAAAGTTAAGACCGGTGTCTGGAAACAGATAATCCGCGAGGCCCATTCCCTGGGGCTTAAGTCAACTGCAACCATCATGTACGGTTCTGCTGAGAGCTACAGGGACCGTGCAGAACACCTTGATCTAATAAGATCCATTCAGGATGAGACCGGAGGGTTTACCGAGATGGTGCTCCTTTCATATGTCCATCAAAAAACTTCGCTCTACGAGAAGGGCCTGGTAAGGTCAGGGCCAACAGGCAGGGATGACCTGGTGACTACCGCAGTATCAAGGCTGTTTCTGGACAACTTTGATCATATACAGATCTCCTGGCCCAAGCTTGGGATAAAAATGACACAGATGGCATTACTTGCCGGCGCAGATGATCTTGCAGGGACCATGTACCTGGATGATGTCACTGGCGAGGCAGGAGGAGACATGGAAGACTACCTGGATCATGAAGACATGAAATGCCTGTGTTCAGACATAGGCAGGGAGCTTGCAGAACGGACTACCCTGTATTCAATCATATCCTGATCAAAGTCCGCGCTTTATCTGCCTTAGATCTGCCCCTGCAACATTTGCCCCTTTAAAATTCGCTCTTGTAACTGTTGCGCCGGTGAGCCTGGCACCCTGCAGATTCGCATTTAAGAAGATCGCGTCGGTAAGGTCAGTGTTTGAAAGGTTTGCCCTTGTAAGATCTGCCCCGGCAAAATTTGCTTTTTTAAGATTACAAAACTCAAAGTCGGTCTCAGATAACCTGGCACCGTTCAGGTTTATTCCTTCAAGCGACAGACCTGTAAGATGAGCTCCCCTGAGATCCGGTCGTTTTCTGGGGTTTTCCTCCTTCCACTGGTTCCACGATGCCACCCCGCCTTTAATTGCTTCAACCTGTTTTTCGTCGGCCATTAAGATGCTCCCCTCCTGTTCCTGATGATTCGACTGGCAGGCCTATATCAGTTACCTGTCAGGGCATGTAAAGCAGGTTCTTTTCATGCAATAATAGGAAACCTTTTTGAGTTACCCTCATGATGACTGAGGGTATGAGTCGCAGCGTGTATCTTATACTAACCGGCATCGCTGCACTGGTGCTTTGTGCATCAATCGGCAGTGCCGGATTTGCACCCAGTTTTGAACTGATGCCCCTAAGCATGAAGGCTCCTTCGGATGCGAAACCGTATAATGATGAGGCATTCATGAACGAAGCAGGTAAAGTTATCGGAAAAATTTCAAACTCATCAGTTCCGACCGGATCAAAGCTGAGTGAGGTGACTGATGCTTATTACCGGCTTATTATGGAG
>JAAYPD010000029.1 GCA_012520015.1 Methanomicrobiales archaeon | reverse complement strand
CAAACTCCATTCCTCCTGTGTGAAGGTTGAGCTTCTGCAAAGATTCCCTGCTTATCGCCCTGAGCCCGCTATGAGTGTCGCTAAAGTTCGAATGGAAAGTAAAATTCAGAAGTCTTGTAAGGAGAGGATTTCCAATATAACGGTGCAGCCATGGCATGGAACCAGGGAGGATAGTTCCCTTTAAACGGGAACCGATAACCATCTCTGCCCTTCCCTCGATTATCGGCCTGACAAGTTCAGGAATCTGTGAAAAATCATACGTATCATCAGCATCCCCTATGACGACAACCTTTCCATTTGCATGCGGAAAAGCAGAAAGGTATGCATTCCCATACCCTCTCTTCTCCGGGTGAATAACCCTGGCACCATGAGCACGGGCAATCTCCGGAGTTGAGTCAGTTGAAGAATCAGAGACAATAATTTCATAAGAAAGTTTTCCAGATAAACACCCGGCTTTAACCTTCTCAAGACAGGATCCAATAGTTTTTTCTTCATTCATCGCAGGAATAATTATTGTAACCATTGGATCCATTTTTATCAACATAATTCTGCTCTTTAAGGTAATATATTCTGGTGATTCAC
Organism: Methanomicrobiales archaeon; assembly: GCA_012520015.1. Classification (GTDB taxonomy): domain Archaea; phylum Halobacteriota; class Methanomicrobia; order Methanomicrobiales; family Methanospirillaceae; genus Methanospirillum. The sequence goes on along the minus strand of JAAYPD010000029.1, from coordinate 2,311 downwards.
ATTGTATTTATCACCTGTCTGCATGCAGGGGATAAGAGAAAAACGGTCATTAGTTCTGGATATTTTTCGACCGCACGATATAACCAGGACAGGAAAAAATTTTTAATAAGCCATCTAATAGGATAGTATGAAAAGAGTTAAAATCATTGCCGGAGGTGATGTCCAGTCAGTCGGGTACCGTGAATATGTCCGGAAAGCAACATTTAACACAGGCATCAGCGGGTACGTAAAAAATCTTAAGTCCGGTGATGTTGAGATAGTTGCAGAAGGAGAAGAGATCAAATTAAAAAAATTACTTGATGATATCAATGTCACAAGGTATCCGGTTGATGTTAAGTCGTTCTCTGTGACATGGGAAGAAGCATCTGACAAATATAATGGATTTAAAATAATCCGTGGCAATAAAGATGATGAATTATTTGAGCGCATTGATGTGGCAGGTGCTTTATTATATATAGTTGTTGAAAATTCATCATTAAGCCTTGTAAAACAGGACCAAATGCTGGAAAAGCAGGACCAGATGTTAAATAAGCAGGACCAAATACTGGAAAAACAGGATTCACAAATGTCCATTCAAAAAGAAACCCTGGAAGAGATGAAAGGTTTCAGAAAAGATACAACAAACTACCTGGAAAGTGAATTTGAAATGATAAAAAGGAAGTTAAATGCGATAGAGAATGCTTTATCACGTGAAGGAATCACCGTCTGACTTTTAATACCATTTTCATTCATGTCCTTCATACCAGTTTATACAATCGACAACATTCACATTTCACACCCTTAAAAAAATCTCAAAGAATTTCTTTCAGCCAGATGCTGGAGATCCAAAATAGCAGGCCTATTCAACCGGTTATTCCGTTTTGTGTCAAACGGAGATGACCTAAAATCCCCGCCGGCAATATGCCAGATAATCAATGATATTTTGACCGTAGCCCACTTTAGGACAAATCAGACTTACCCCATGATCAGTAGTGGGACCGGATGGAAATGAATTCATAAACATAGAATCAAAATATCTACATATGACTCCAAGTATTTCCTGGATACGTGATCATACTTCTCATATCCTACTGCTCCTTGTTATTATCTCCGCCATTTTTGGGCTCTGGCTTCGTTTCCTGCCTATGGAACAGCTCTCCGACGGGCCGGTCCAGAAGCTTGTATTCATGGATCCCTGGTACTCAATGCATCAGATAGAACAGATTACTGCCAACTACCCGGATTATGCCTGGTTTGATCCGATGACGGCATATCCGGTCGGGAAGGATGTTGGCTGGGGGCCTTTGTTTCCATTTCTCTGTGCATCTGTCTGTGTTCTTTTTGGTGCACTGGCAAGACCTGAAAACATGATAATCGCATCCTATGTTCCACCCATACTTTTCCTGCTCATTATTCCAGTCGTTTGGCACCTTGGAAAAATGACCGGAGGCGAAAAAACAGGCTGGATCGCCGCAATACTACTGCCGGTCATCTCCGGAGAGTTGTTGTACCGATCATTTTACGGGTACCTGGATCATCATGTCACCGAGAGCCTTTTTTCAACCTTATTTATTACCCTTATAATCGCACTTCTTGTTACCATAAGTTCCATACAAAAAAACTTATTCACTAAAAAAAGCATCATCATTGCCATATCAGCAGGAATTGTATACTTTTTAGGTCTCATGAACATCCAGACCATGGTGCTATTTGCAGCAGTCTGTGCCCTGATTTTCCTCATTCATGCCTTCATACTCAGGGACAAAGACAACCTGTTCATCCTGTTCCTCCACGCCTGTATCATATCTGTAACCTTTTTGGTCATGTATCTCCTCTTTGGACTTGCTCATGATGGTATCTCTTTAACCAGGTATTCAATTGGGCATGTACTGGTTGTCTTATCACTCCCTCTTGAACTGGGATTTCTTACATTATTTGCGCACCTTCTAAAAGATAAGCCACCGTATTATTATATCGGCGCAGTAATTGGAGCAATAGCCGCAGGTTACGCACTCATCACCACCCTGTTACCTAATATCGCAGTCCAGATAACCAGCTCATTTCAATACTTTTTCTTCTTCTCTTATGCGGAATCCTTCATAAATGAGATGCAGATGTGGGAACCTGTAAGGGCATGGGAATCTTACAATATTGCATTATTCCTGGCATTAGCAGGGATAATCATCTGTATAATCAGGCTTGCCCGCTCATACCAGCCGGCTCTGATGGCATCCCTTGTCTGGGGGCTAATCCTCATGTATGCAACCCTGATGCATGTCAGATATGAATATTACGTAAGTGTCGTAATTGTTTTATTCTCCGCCATCACGCT
>JAAYPD010000341.1 GCA_012520015.1 Methanomicrobiales archaeon | reverse complement strand
GTGGGATTTTAAACCGGTTGTAAAAACCGGGGATTTGGTCGCTCCAGGAACTATCATAGGAGAAGTCCAGGAGACCAACATTGTCCACAAGATAATGATTCCCCCTGATGTTGAAGGAGGTAAGATCAAGGATATCAAGTCAGGCTCCTTCACCATTGATGACATCATCTGTACCCTTGACAATGGTGCAGAGATTTCCATGATGCATAAGTGGCCGGTCCGTATCCCCCGCCCTGTTACTGAAAAACTCAACCCGGATATTCCGCTTATCACAGGTCAGCGTATTCTTGACGGTCTGTTCCCTATTGCAAAAGGTGGCACTGCTGCAATTCCAGGTCCTTTCGGATCAGGAAAGACAGTTACCCAGCAGGCCCTTGCAAAGTGGTCAGATGCAGAGATCGTTGTCTACATCGGGTGTGGAGAACGCGGGAACGAGATGACTGAGGTTCTGACTGAATTCCCTGAACTTGAAGACCCGAAGACAGGAAAGCCACTCATGGAAAGGACGGTTCTTATAGCCAACACCTCAAACATGCCTGTGGCTGCCCGTGAGGCGTCAGTTTATACCGGAATTACAATTGCAGAATATTTCCGTGACATGGGCTATGACGTTTCACTTATGGCAGATTCCACCTCACGGTGGGCAGAAGCCATGCGTGAGATCTCTTCCAGACTTGAAGAGATGCCTGGAGAAGAAGGATACCCTGCATATCTTGCAGCACGACTGTCTGAGTTTTATGAACGTGCAGGTCGTGTAAATACCTTAAACAAGGACTTTGGTTCAGTCACCGTTATCGGTGCGGTATCCCCGCCTGGTGGAGACTTTTCTGAACCGGTTACACAGAACACACTCCGTATCGTCAAGTGTTTCTGGGCTCTTGATGCAAAGCTCTCCCAGAGGCGTCACTTTCCGGCAATTAACTGGTTAAACTCCTACTCATTATACCTGGACACATTAAACCGGTACTATGATGAGAAGGTCTCACCTGAGTGGAATCCTCTCAGATCCTGGGCAATGGAAGTTCTCCAGAAAGAAGCCGAGCTTCAGGAGATTGTTCAGCTTGTTGGTTCTGATGCATTGCCGGATGAAGAACAGGTAACAATCGAGGTTGCCCGCATGCTTCGTGAGATCTTCCTTCAGCAGAACGCATTTGATCCGGTTGATACATTCTGTGACATGACTAAGCAGTTTGATATCCTCAAAGCCATCAGATTCTACTCAGACCAGGCATATGCGGCCCTTAAGGCAGGTGTCATCACATCGCATATTGTTGGTCTTAAGGCCAAGAATGATCTCCCGCAGATCAAGTATGTCAAGGAGTACAAGCCTGAGATTGAGGGAATTGTCAGGGCAATGGAATCCGAATTTACAAAACTCAGGGAGGCGGCTTAAATGAAGGAGTATCGGACTATAACCCAGGTTGCAGGTCCCCTTGTCTTTGTTGAAAAGACCGAACCTGTGGGATACCAGGAGCTCGTCAACCTTGTCCTTGCCGACGGGTCAGAAAAACGTGGCCAGGTTCTTGATACCTCCGACGAGATTGTAGTTGTCCAGGTTTTCGAGACCACGACTGGTATCGGAAAGGATACCGGAGTCAGGTTTACAGGAGAGACCATCAAGATGCCGGTAGGCAGGGACATGCTTGGTCGTATCCTCTCCGGTGCAGGAAAGCCAAAAGACGGTGGTCCTGAGATCGTTCCTGAGAAACGCCTTGAGATCACGGGTGCTGCAATCAATCCCTGGGCCCGTGGATCTCCACGCCAGTTCATCCAGACCGGTATCTCAACCATCGATCTGACAAACACGCTTGTCCGTGGTCAGAAACTTCCGATCTTCTCTGGATCTGGTCTGCCGCATAACGAGATTGCACTGCAGATCGCCCGTCAGGCAAAGGTTCCGGGATCTGATGAGGAGTTTGCAGTAGTGTTTGCGGCAATGGGTATCACCAAGGAGGAAGAAAACCAGTTCATGGCCGAGTTCGAGAGGACCGGTGCACTGGAACATGCAGTGGTGTTCTTAAACCTTGCAGATGATCCGGCAGTCGAGCGTATTATTACACCACGACTTGCCCTGACTACCGCAGAATACCTGGCATTTGAGCTTGACTACCATGTGCTGGTCATCCTGACTGATATGACCAACTACTGTGAAGCACTCCGCCAGATTGGTGCTGCACGTGAAGAGGTACCTGGACGTCGTGGATATCCGGGTTACATGTACACTGACCTTGCTTCCCTGTACGAACGTGCAGGAATTATCAAGGGTAAAAAAGGTTCTGTTACCCAGCTGTCCATCCTGACCATGCCTGGTGACGATATCACCCACCCGATCCCTGATCTGTCCGGGTATATTACCGAGGGTCAGATTGTGGTCAACCGTGATCTGCACCGAAAAGGCATTTACCCGCCGATTAACATTCTCCCGTCACTATCACGTCTGATGAACCTTGGTATCGGTAAAGGTTACACACGTGAAGACCACAAGAAAGTCTCTGACCAGCTGTATGCAGGTTATGCAGAAGGCGTGGATCTTCGTGGTCTTGTCGCCATCGTAGGAAAAGATGCTCTCTCAGAGCGTGACAGGGGTTTCCTTGAGTTCGCAGAGATGTTTGAGAACCGGTTTGTCAGACAGGGCAAGGATGAGGACCGGACTATCGATGAGTCTCTTGACCTGGGATGGGATCTGCTAAAGGACATTCCGGAAGAACAACTTGTGCGTATTGACCGTGAACTTATCCAGAAGTATCATCCAAAATACCGCAAGAAGGCAGAGTGAGCCTCCATGGCACTGAAAGATGTCAAGCCAACAAGGTCAGAGCTTATCAATCTTAAAAAGAAGATTAAGCTCTCCCAGAACGGCTATAAAATCCTCAAAATGAAGCGCGACGGACTCATTATGGAGTTCTTCAAAGTGCTTGAGGAGGCAAAGGACTCCAGAGGTGCTCTGCTTGAGAAATATGCCCGTGCACAGGAGATGATGGCTATCGCAAACACCATTGAAGGTGCTATTGGTGTGAAGGCTGCCGCATTTTCAGTCAGGGAAAACCCGGATATCACCCTTAGGAGTAAGAATATCATGGGGGTTGTTGTACCGGAGATTGAATCATCCAAGGTCAGAAAAACCATCGCTGAACGTG
>JAAYPD010000340.1 GCA_012520015.1 Methanomicrobiales archaeon | reverse complement strand
TTTTCGATATGCAGGTTTTGTCCTGGTATCTACCGAAGATGCGGCAAACAGGTCAACATCATCTGCTGCAAGTCCAAGTGCTTCATGAGCTTTACTTATGGCAAGACCAGGTTCATTATTCTCTTCTGAAAGGTGGACAAGGATGGCGCAATGTATCTCCTGTGAAATCTCTGCAAGGACGACTCCGGCATCCTCATTGGAGAGATGTCCCCTGGAAGAGGCAATTCTGCGTTTAAGAAAGGCAGGGTATGGCCCGTTCCTGAGCATTGCAGGGCAGTGATTTGATTCAAGGACGACCCCGTCAGATCTTTTTATCATCTCCATCATGGCGGTCGTGACCGTGCCGGTGTCGGTGCAGTAACACAGACGAATCCCGTCTTCCTCGATAAGATATCCAACAGGGTCGGCTGCATCATGTGATACAGGAAAGGCAGTTACCTTAAAACCGCTGACCTGGAATGGATCACCAGGATGGATGGACTGCAGTGAAAAATTCTTCCTGGACCGGATCATCCGGCCTGCGGCATCAAGTGTCCCGCTTGTTCCATATGCAGGAACTTTTAAGGCATTTCCAAGTGGTCCAAGGCCTTTTACATGATCCACATGTTCATGGGTGATAAGGATACCCCCTATAAGGTCACGGTCTCCTCCGGCCTCCTGTAACCTTCCGGAACGATCCTTAGTGCCCAGTATCTCTCTTGCCGAGCGGCCGGCGTCAATGATAAGGGCACCTGAAGATCCCTGGATGTATACACAGTTGCCCTTGCTTCCACTGGCAAGGACTGATATTTTCATGTTCTACTCCTTTCTGATTTGATGGTCATAAGATCTGGTATCAGGGGATGATCTCGCATCCGTTGAATTTTTCATGTGCAAAATCTTCAATACTTAACTGGCCGTTCCTTATCATCTCCCTGATGGTCGGAACAATACCCGTAATCGCATCATGCAGGGCATGAACAGTCTCGCAGACAAGGTCGGCCCCTTCCCTGGGCCATGGTTTAACGATGGCTGAATAAAGGCACCTCCCGCCACAAAAGTCGCGGATATCACACTTTTCACAGAGGCCCCTGAGAGGTATGACCCGTAGCGAGCAAGGAGACGAGGACGTGATTGAACCGGCATAATAGTCTTTCATCCCGACCATGATAGGGCAGGGCGCAATATTTCCGTCGGTCAGGATGGTGTAATTTGCATAACCTGAACCACAACGTAACCTGCTTGATCTTCCAAGGAGAAGGTCTTCCATGGTGTCGATGAAAGGATACCACCTTGGAACCGTCCCAGTATCTTTTATCATAGAAAGCCAGTCTTGTACCAGGAGATGTATCCCTGGTATGTATGATTCGCGGGCCCATGAAGAAAAGTCCCTGAGTTCATAATCATTCCAGAAGTTGCCATCTATCTGCCAGTGAATAGAGGAGAATGAATAATCCGGATTATCTGCAAGATACCTGACGGCAGACCTGATATCTGTCCGCTCGGTAACGGTCATCCTGGCGATCAGCTCGTTTCTGAATCCGCCTGCAATGATGTGATGAATATTTTCCATCACCTTTGAATATGTCCCTGTACCCCTGCCCTCATCGGTGGTTCTCTGGTCCCCGTCAATGGAGATAAGGATGGTATCAAACCGGTTGATAATATCTGGAGAGAACCGGTGAAGGAGTGTTCCGTTGGTCTGGATCATGAAACGTGATACCGGGGCTTCTTCCATGATGGTCCTTATAAGATCAGGGCGCAATGTCGGTTCTCCGCCTATAAAGGTCAGGACTGCTTCAGGGTCCTGTGCCAGGAACCTGTACAGGTCATGCAGGTTAAAAGACAATTCTGCAGGGATTGATTCATCAATTTCTATATCAGGACAGTCCGGTTCAGGGGTATCAAATATCTTCCCCCTGCAGTAACTGCATGCAAGGTTGCATGAATCTGTGATGTATAGATGAAAATACACAAAAACCATTACATGTTTGTCCTGGTAATGCATGAACCTGATGAACAGGAGGACAACATCTCATAAGTCCTATATAAGCTGATGTTCATATCACTGAGTGTTCTAAACTATGGCTTATCGCGTCCTTCTCATGGATGATGAACCCGCAATCTGCGAAATTAGTGGTATCCTTCTTAAAAAACTTGGATATGAACCCGTGATTGCAGTATCCGGGGAGGAGGCTCTTACCCAGTATAAAAACGCACGGGATAGTGGGAAACCATTTGATGTGATAATACTTGACCTTACCATACCTGGAGGAATGGGTGGCAGGGAAGTGGTCTCTGCCATTAGAGAGTCTGATTCAGAAGTGAAAATCCTGGTATCAAGTGGAGATCTCTCCGATCCTGCCATCACCTCCTTTGCAGATTTTGGGTTTTCAGGGGTGCTTGCAAAGCCGTATAATAAAAATATTCTGGATAAGACGATCAAATCTGTATTGCAGGAATAATTTTAAAATAAATGGGAATAATTCCAGTACCTTTTCATATTTCCTCCCAGGGGATAATCCTTCTCCTCTTCCTTTTCATCATCACACTGCTTGCAATCCTGGTCCTTGCATGGCGAAGGGGCGATAAACGTGCCAGGGCATTGTTTGAATCCTGGAAAAAAGAGGAGTATTCACGGCTTATGGAGTGGATAAGCATGGAGGCGGATAAAAGAGCAGCTATCCAGGCTGATGCAATCTGCAGGGAATGGCAGAGAAATGAAGAGCAAAGAATCCGTAAGGATGCCTGGAAGAGATAGTGATCGTTGAAGTAAAAACCGGCCTTGGCAGCCTCTCGCCACGGGAACGATCGGTTGCACGCATTATTAAAGAGGGGAGAGTCAGGTTTGAGATGATCAGGAAAGAGTGATTATTACTTGAATCTTCTGTTTATTCATCACTTCTAAATACCAGCTGGCGGGATATTTACATTCCTCCAGTAATTGATAAGATCCCTGATTGTCTCGGCATACTTCTCAAACTGGACGGGTTTTACAACATAGCTGTTCACCCCTGACTTA
>JAAYPD010000339.1 GCA_012520015.1 Methanomicrobiales archaeon | reverse complement strand
TTATGGATGCATTTACAAAAGGTGCTGAAGTGACTGGCGAACTGGGGGTAGTTGTCCCGAAGGGAAAACTTCACTTACAATTCCATTACGTTCCCCTTCCTTCAGAAGATGGTCAGATTAATGAGATTCTTGCAGCGTACTTTGATATTTCATCCATAAAAGCCCTTGAAAAGAAGAATCTGATGATTATTGAAAATAATCCAGGACTGATATTTATCCTTGACAAGGATCTTAAGATTATCCGTGCAAATCAAACCTGGGTGGATTTAAGTGGATATTCCCTTGACCAGCTCCTCTCAATGAAACTTACCGATTTTAAGATTCTGGATCGAAAAGGGGAGGATTTCAGACTTGCTTTTACGGAAGGGATCGTAGTGTCCGGAGAGCTTGTGGTTGAAACACCAAAGAGGAAGTTACACCTGACGGCTCATTACCTCCCGTTGCCTGATGAAAATGGGGAGATTCATGAGGTTCTTGGAGTATATTTTGATATCACCACTATAAGGGAACTTGAACAGAAATTGCAGAAGAGTATTGATGAGATAGCAGGTACCCTGTCGGCACTGGCGAATAAGAATCTTTCGGTTTCAGCTCCGATATATAAGGATGATCCTCTTATTGGGGTGAAAACAGATCTGAATTCATCTATTCAGGCGATACATGATGTGCTCTCCGAAATTCTCTCTCAAATTAAATCTCTGACGCAGTCAATAGAAGATATCAGCAGGGCGACGGTGGACCTCACTAAAGGTTCTGAACAGGTAGCTCTGACAAGCCAGCAGGCATCACAGGAGATATCAGATCAGTTAAAGGAGTTGGATCGTGTTTCGAATGAGATTACGGATCTTTCTGCATCAATTGAAGAGATATCTGCAAGTGCTCAGGATGTCAGAAAATTAATTGCTCACATAGCCTCGAATGGAAACCAGGCTGTTCTTCAGGGAGAGGAAGCAACGGAAAAAATGAAGATAGTTGAAAAGATCTCCCGTGATGCTACTGATCAAATGGCTATCCTGAATAATCGGATGAACGAAGTAGGAAAAATTGTTCAGATGATAGGTGATATTGCAAACCAGACGAATTTGTTAGCTCTGAATGCCGCAATTGAAGCTGCCCGGGCAGGAGAACATGGAAGAGGATTTGCAGTTGTAGCCGGGGAGGTTAAGAACCTGGCTGGAGAATCCAAGCTTGCAGCGGGAAAAATCGGTGAGCTTATTACTACCCTTATGAGGGAGAGTGAAACGACTGCAGAATCTATGAAAAATGCTTTTGAAAGCATTATCTCTGGTTCTTCATCTGTTGGAAATGCCCTTTCATCACTCAATCAAATGGCAAAAGACATTGAAATTGCAGAAAGTAATGTGACCGAAATTACTCGTGCCACGGAAAACCAGGCAGAAGCAACAAATCGTGTAACCCAGAATGTCGGGGCAATTCAACAGATGGTAGAAGGTGAAGAGCAAAAAATGACCGGTTTTGCCGCAGTTGCCCAACAATCCAGTGCATCAACTGAAGAGATTGCAAGTGCTGCTGGGGAGATCTCTGACATGGCTAAGGAGTTAAAGAAAGAAGTTGAAAGTTTCTCTCTCTAATTTTTTCAGGAGAGGTTTTCGGTGAATGTTACTAACCAGACTACATAAAACACATCTGTTTTTTACTTGGGATACCCTTCATATGATAGGCATTTCCAATTGTGACATTGATCTCTGGATTAAGTATACCAAATGTCGGACGCCAGTATTCAACTGTAGATTCCATGGCTACTGATTCACAACCCGAATCAGGAATCCAATTTTTGAGTGAAACTAACTCGTCCAAATCCTGTTCAAAACGTTTAGTTTCACAATTGCCTTCATTGTCCAGGATAGAGGCAACAAAAAATCTTTTGTGAACGTCTATTCCACAAACCTTATTCCGTTTTTTAGACATAAATTACCCTGTGGGTAGTAAATTCGTTACACCAATTTCCCATTCGCGATCTATGTCGCATTCTGGTGTACGAAAAAGGA
>JAAYPD010000028.1 GCA_012520015.1 Methanomicrobiales archaeon | reverse complement strand
TGACAACCAGGCGGCGATCAAATGTTCCAGGTCCTCCATAAGTTCCTGCCGCAGCTGTTGTTACATTTCCAACTTCAATCCCATTCACTTTTGCAATAATTACAACTCCAGCCTCCGCCGGCGTTTCATCAATTGAAACATTACCATAGAACTCGTAGGGCAGCGGGGGAATTGCTGATACTCCCGCGGTAAGGAGAGAAATCAACAGAAAACAGACAATAATTTTGTAGTTCATGTTCCAGGTCTCCACTCTGAATATCTCCTAAGAAAAGGAAGTTTAAAAATATAGGGTTTGTTTTATGTTCCAGGGTTCAGGTTTTCAGGCGCGTTCAGGTACACCCAGAACCCCTCCCCTGGCATCAGCAGGGTCTCACCCTCCCCGCCCTTTACTCCTGCATCCCTGTACTGCTGCCTTGCCGGATCGTAACTGACAACATATGACCAGGATGAGAGTCCTGAAAGAGCTGTTTCAGCAGGTTTTGCAGTTTTGCCACTTATACCAGCCAGGTTCCAGCCGGTATCAAGAGATTTTGCCTCTTTCGGAGGGCCACTTACCTTAAGGGAAATTGTGACAGGGCTGGTAGTATACAACCAGTATCCGGTCATAGGCTTAAGCCTGTCATCCTTCCCAAGAGTGATCCATCCTGCCTTACTTTCATAGGTAAGCATGGAATGACCTGCACTCTGAATATTTTTGAACACATCTGCGCGATCAAACCCATCGGCAGGCTGCATTGGGATGTTTATCAGATTCCACCCGGCCTGAAGACTGACTGAATACTCTTCTGTGGATGGTTCAGGAGGAGCGCTCCCCTGCACTGTTAAAATACCAGCTTTAGTCTCTGCAGATACAGCATTTCCGGCATCATCATCGATCTGCAGGTTTTTTATTGTAATCTGTGTATTACCGCTACCCACAGCCTTAACAGACAGGGTTGCAAAAACGCCCTCTGTTGCCCCTGCTTCAACTTTGCTGTTCAGATCAATAGCCCTGATAGCATAAGAGCCTCCTTCAGCAGATACTGCTTCTGAAAGGGCTGCCCAGGAAGGAAATGTCGCTCCGGTCACAACTCCCACAGCACCATTTTCAGACTGCACAGTCATCTGGTACCCTGACAGACCTGAAGGCGCAGAGTCAAGGATGATATCTGCCGTCCCTGACTCCCCTGAAGAGAGAGTAACAGGCTGGACAGATACCGTCACAGCTTGTGCCCCGGTGATGATAATTCCTGTAAGTAATATCAGTATGAACTGTAATCCTGTAATTTTCATGATTGAACCTTCATAAATAATGCCTGGACATCGCCAAGATCCAGGATGCCATTCTCATTGAAATCAAATGCATAAACATATCCCTGGCTTTGCAGCCAGTTGAAATATTTAAAGAAGACCGCGGGGTCCTGAAGATCCAGGATCCCGTTTCCATTCAGGTCTTCATATCTCCCGTCACCGTCAGGGTCTGTCGGCACAGGGCCGTCCCCTCCAAGAGGACCGATTGCAGGCTCTTTAGTAACAGGTCTTTCAACCTCCTGGACTGGCATGGAATCTGATTCATTTCTGTTTCCTTCAACTTCAAGTATCCAGAGATCGCCGCTTGAATGATCGCCGGATACATCCCCGTCAGAGGAAGCAGTCATACCGGTGATAATCAGTGTACCAGAACTTGTGCTCTTCACCCATGAACCCCGGTCGACAGAGGAGCCACCCACCTGCCTGTGCCATAGCATATTCCCATCACCATCAACCTCACCAATCAGCAGGTCTGACTCTCCATGATTGCCGGTAAAGTGACCATCAACCGAGTAACTATCCCCGACAAAGTACGCTCCTCCTCCTGGAGACGGATCCAGTTTCCAGACATTGTCACTAAAGCTACCGCCATATGTCTTTTTCCAGACCGGTGTTCCATCCCTGGTTATCCTGATAAGCAAGATGTCACTGGCCCCATAGTTCTTTTCAACATCCCCATCACCAGATGAGGTAACAGCAGCAACCATCAGATCTCCTGACACCAGTTCCACGACAGAATGACCCCAGTCAAGCCCGGAACCACCAAAAGAACGTTCCCAAAGAAGGGTTCCGTTCAGATCAGTTTTTATCACCCAGACATCGCTGGTTGTTCTGTTGCCTGAGACCATCCCATCGGTTGAGTTGGTATTCCCGCATGCAACAATGGCATTGTCACTGGTCAGGGTGACACTTGCCCCGCTGTCACGCCTGCTGCCGCCATAAGTCCTCTCCCACATGACGGTTCCGTTAGAATCAAGCCTGATAAGCCAGAGATCCCCATCCCCCAGCTGTCTCCTTACATCTCCGTCTGAAGACATGGTATACCCGCATAAGATATAGCCTCCGTCAGGTAATAATGCAAGATCTGACCCCTCATCTGTCAGGCTGCCACCAAGGGCCATATCCCAGCGGATATTTCCATCAGGCCCGATATTCAAAAACCACATATCCCCGTTTCCATGATAGCCGGAGATATCCCCATTGTATGAACCTGTGGTTCCTATAACCGCTGCACCCCCATCCGGAAGATTCCTGACAGACAAAGCATAATCAGTCTCATTACCTCCAAAAAGTTTTTCCCAAAGCACAGTGCCATCTGCATCAAGCCTTATCACCCAGGCATCGCCATTACCAAGATGCCCGATATCAAGGGATGGATCAGGATATGCAACCCCGCATACTGTTGTGTTCCCGTCAGCTGTAGTATCAAGGCCATAACCCCATTCAGGCCCTTCAGGAAGGCCTAATACAAGATTTTTCAGGATATCTCCAGGAACAGCACCATGTACTGCCCCAGGAATTATTATCGTGAGGCATAAAATTATCAGATAGTATCGCCTGAGCACGCTTCACTCCCCCATTACTGAAATATTCGGGTAAAGCCAATATAAAGGTTCTTCACCAGTGAGCTGGATCATCCCTGAAAAATCAGTAATGCAACCAGGGATACCCTTTCTTCATCTGAAAACGATAACTGAATAAAGGAGTGGCTGCTTTAGTTCCCATGGTGTGATAATGACAGATGAAGATGAGATTCAAATAATATATAAAAAAGGAATTGAGGCATTCCGGAGAGGTGAACTACAAAAAGCGTCAGGGCTCCTTTTGCAGGTCGTAGAGACGACTGAAGAGGATCATCATGCCTGGAATGCCCTTGGTGTAGTCTTTACAAAGATGGGGAAGTACGAAGATGCAGATGTGTGCTTTGAGAATGCGCTCGTCCTTGATCCCTCAAATGAAGTTTACATGAGAAACAGGGAGAGAAACAAGGGTCATATCAAACGAAGCATAAAAGATCATCTGTCATCATTTCAAATCCCTGATTTTCCTGATATTAAAAAATCATATACTGTAATAGGCATCACCGGTGCAGTTGTCCTGTTTATAATCCTCGCCCTGGTCCTTCCCCCCATTCTAAATCCTCTCCCACAGTCTGCAACTTCCGGAGATATCCTGGTCTTTGCAGATCTCTCTGAAGATCTCGTTCTAATCAGAAGCTCTGATGGTCCTGGTCTTGATAAGGTTAAGGAGTTTGAAATTACAGTAAACAATCAAAGCCTCGAAGTAGCTGGCACAGGTGGCCGGACTCTTGGTAATTATGCTGGTGCCACCCTTGCAATACCTGTTGATTCTTTATACCCTTTATCAGATGAGAATGAAGTGACATTTCGTGTGACAGCAGTCTTTAATGACGAGTCGTACCGTGAAGTACTGTCAAAAACCCTGACCCTTCCGGTAATTGAAGAAGAGCCGGTGATCGAAGAGCCTGTGTTTGTCCCTCATGATCCATTGTATAAAAAAGGAGATGTTCTGATAAACAAAGAGAACAGAACCTACATGCTTGTCACTGATCTCTTTCCTGACAACCAGTACAGGTTAGAGGAACTTACAAGGAGCAATGATGGTAACTTCATCATCCAGCATGGGCTTGCCAGGAATGGAAGCATGGCAGAGTATGAATCTTTATTTTTAAAGTCCGCAGAACTGCCAGTACCTGCAGACTTAAAGTTCAGACCAGGAACTCCATACCGGGCGATAAGTATCCGGACATCAGGGATTGAAAAAAATCCGCTATATGTTCCTGGAGATCTTATCTCAAGGTCACCGGGCCTGACAAATGATGTGCATGTAATACTGGGTTATGATCCTGCAACTGACGAGTATGCCACAGACCAAATTCACCAGTATTACACCGGAGAGTGGGGTTACCGGCCAGGTTTAAAGGCTGAATGGATGAAACGTGCAGATCTTGAGAGCACATATCCGGCAAGGATAAGCAGGATAGCCCTTAGCCAGATAGGTATAGGTAAAGACTCATCCCCGCCAGGGACAGAACCCGGGTACAGGGCCGGAGACATCATTGCACGGGACAGGGGGGCCGATGCTGTACAGCTACTTGTCCTTTATTATGATCCAAAAACCGGAGAGTATGGCACTGATACCATCAGGCGATCTTTTGACGGAGGATGGGACAGGGATGGGCAGGACATACCTGTGCTCCGCTCTGCACTTGAAAGGGATTATCCCTACAAAGTCAGGAATGTAGATGTCTCACTTGTAAGAATTAAATAAAAGAGAACTCATCCGGGATAAGCGGAGCTGGGGCAAGAGAGGAAGGCTCTCCCATGATAACAATAGGAATTGAGAGGTTCTTCTCTTCAAATCCTTCTGCATGGGCAGAAATTATTAGCCTGTA
>JAAYPD010000338.1 GCA_012520015.1 Methanomicrobiales archaeon | reverse complement strand
AATTTTCAAGGAGAATCCGGAGTTGAGGATTACTTTCGCGAATGGATACTTTCTGACATAAAAGATTCTGTCCCAGGAAAATCCAGTATAACAACCAAGATCATTCCTTTTCTTTTCAGTCATCTTGAAAAATCCAGATTTTACATTGGTGATAAAAAGACGCTTCATGAGGATTTTTCAATTAAAGAACAAGAAATATCTCCCAGTTTTCTTCTTCTGCTTCCGGTTTACTCTTCAGAGTTTTTATGGGGGGCATTAGCATTTCTTAACTGGAACGATGAGCATACCAGCAATATTCCAGAGATAGAAGCACTTATCATGGCATCAGAAGTGATAGGTTCTGCAATCAGCCGGTACCAGACTGAAGAGCTTTTTCACAAACCGGTTGAGCGTTCTCTTGTCGGGGTATATCTTGTTCAGGGAGACCGGTTTATATATACAAATCCAAGGCTTTCAGAAATTCTTGGTTGTAGGCGTGAAAAACTTGAAAAATCGCCGTTCCTTCATTATGTTCACCCTGAAGATGCAGATATGGTCCTTACTCACCATCAAAGAATAATTGAAAACCCAGATACTGCCAATATCTTTGAATTCAGAGGTATCAAATCTGATGGAAAAGAGATATGGATAGAAAACCTCAGCACCGGGATAATATACAAGGGAAGTCCTGCAATAATTGGAAATATCATGGATATCACGAACCGGAAAAAGGCAGAGAATAAAATAAGGTCATCACTCAAAGAGAAAGAGATCCTGATAAGGGAGGTGCATCACCGGGTGAAGAATAATATGCAGATAATTGTCAGCATGTTACGGATTCAAAGTAATATGGTAGATAACCCGGTTGTTTTTGACGTTTTACAGGAGAGTAAGAATAGGATTTTATCAATGGCAATTGTCCATGAAAAATTATACAGGACTGATAATCTTGTCAGCATTAACCTTCTTGAATATATCAGTTCACTTGCAAGTGCACTAATTTCTGAGTTTTCTACCGATGAACCCCTTGTCACCCTTGACCTTACATGTGATCCTTCAATAGAGATGACCATTGATGTTGGAATTCCTTTTGGGCTCATAGTAAATGAACTTATCACTAATTCATTTAAGCATGGGTTTTATCCTGACCAGAGAGGAACAATAAAAATATCTATTATTGCCAGAGAAGACAACCTGGAGATTGAATACCGGGACAGCGGAAAGGGTTTACCTCCGGAATTTGACTTAGAGAAAAGTGATACTCTTGGGATGATGATAATATCCAATCTTATCTTCCAGTCAAGTGGAGAGATCATGTTCTATTCAGACAATGGTGCAGTCGTTAAGATGAAGATACCAATCAGGGAAGGGTTCATTATCAGAGGTGAAAAAGATGCCACAAGGGAGTAAAATACTGATCGTCGAAGATGAGATGCTCATATCGATGGAAATAAAACAGAAACTTCATTCAATGGGTTATGCTGTTGTAGGGCAGGTAATATCCGGGGAATCTGCAATTCAAAAGGCAGGAGAGGAAAAGCCAGACCTTATTCTCATGGATATCAGGCTAAAAGGGGAGATGGATGGTATTACTGCTGCGAAAAAGATCATGGAATTATACGACATTCCAATCATCTTTCTTACTGCTCACTCTGATAAAGCCACTCTTGAACGTGCAATCGCGATTTCCCCCTCCGGTTATCTTCTCAAACCATTTAAAGGGCGAGAACTGATGACCAATATCGAGATGAGCCTTCATAAGCACCGTATCAAACAGAAGGTAAGGGAGGAGATCCATCCTGATACATTATCTGTTCTTGGAAAAAAGATAGATGCAATACCCCTCCCTATTGCAGTCATAACAGGCACTGGTATTATTAAAGAGATTAACCAGGTAGCAGCAGATCTCGGTGGTTTTCTACGGAAAGAATTATTGGGCCGGCCAGTAGACGTATTTTTTGGGATGCAAAACGAGAATGACAAGCAGGCTCAAAATGATTCTGAAATTGATATCATTCTTCCCGACCAGGTGACAATAAAGCGTAAAGATGGTTCCATTGCCCCGGTAACGCTTACCGGTGGATTTGTCTTTCATGACAGGAGTCACCCACCAAATTATCTTGTTTTAATTGAAGGTGCAGAGAGCGCTGACACCACGTCTACTTATATCGGACCAGAGATGATTCGGCATCTGATGGCGATCACAGAGGTTTTCAGGTATCCTGCGTTTGTTATCGATAAAAACATGATGTTGGCAGGTCATAACCCTTTATTTGCTGATCTGGTGCATAAGGCCGGAATAAGCCAGTACATGTTAAACCGACCCCTGTATGAAACTCCAAAGTTCTCGTATTTTGGAGATATGCAGGATCTTCAGGCGATATTCAGGTCAGGAGATGTAGAAAGGCGGATAAAAAGTTACGTTTTTGGAAAAACAGAAAAATTCATTGAATTCATTCGTATTCCATTAAAGAGGGAGAAGGTTACTACACATATTGCTACTATTATGATAGATGTCACAAAAGAGCGCCATGCGGTGATTGAGTCAGAGAAGGTAAAAAGAGAATATGCAGAGCTGTACATGACACTTGAAGATATAAGAAGACTATCAGCAGAGCTGCGAACATGCATCCACGATCTGCTGACAAAAATTTCTCTGTCTGAACCGGTTGAGAGCGGGTATGCCCAGGAAAAGATTGATCTTGTGTCAGATATCATGTCCCAGATTGATGCAGCATGGATACGATATGCAGAAATCAGGGATCAGATGACAAAAAAAGGATATGTGGTATAGAGTGGTATAGAATTTAAGGGCAGTTTTTCATTAAATGATGGAGCTTTTGGTATTTGGAAGAGATCATCTGTCTTAGTTCATCAAGGTTATTCAGGATTTCCGTATGTTCATATGCTTCCTCTTTCATCAACTGTTCCTGTTTTAACAAGGTTTCATGAAGAAATTTGAGGACATTTTTCTTTTTTATCCCGTCCCTGCAAACGGAGGCCTGTTCTGAAGATAACCCTGACGATATGGCTCGTTTATAATGCTCTTCGCTATCATCGATCACTTCTTT
>JAAYPD010000337.1 GCA_012520015.1 Methanomicrobiales archaeon | reverse complement strand
GACTGCAGACAAAAGATAGTCATATCTGACCTGATTGAGGTACATTTCCTGGAACTACCAAAACTACATAACTTATCAGGTCAAGATACTGACAATGACTGTATTAAATGGATGAAATTTTTCAATGAAAGAACAAAGGAGGAATTAATCATGTTATCCGAAGCAAGCCCTTCAATCAAAAAAGCAACAAATCTTCTCATGTCGATGAGCATGGATGAGGAGACAAGGCAGAAATATGAAGAAAGAGAAGAGTATCTTTTTGAAAGGAAGATGATGCTTCAGCTTGCGGAAAAGGCCGGGATGGAAAAGGGTATGGCCATTGCCGGAAGGAAAGTTGCCATAAACCTTGTTGCCCTTGGGATGGACGATGATACAATATCAAAAGTCACAGGTCTCTCACAAGAAGAAATAAAAAAGTTAAGAGAACAATAACCCCTAAACCCCTTTTTTTATCTTAATCTCTTTCACTTTCCTTTTTTGACACGGTAGGATGTGGAGCATCACCAATTTGATATATCTATGGTTCTAATATGATACCATTGGCAAGAGGTTATGGATATACCTCAGGATGTGGTGATATTATGGTAGCACCGATAGAACTTGGGTATACATTAAAAGATCAAGATCTAAAGGATTTTGACAACTATTTACGCGATCCAACATGTACCCCAAAGGGGCTTAAATTATTTGAAGAGGCTGAGGAATTAGCCAATAAATGGTAGATATTCCTCCCACTATTTTGGAAAGCGATTTATTTGTCAGGGATTTAAAATGTCCTGAGGAACTTCAATGTTTTGTCTGCGGAGATGATGAACTTGATGATTTCCTTCAATCTGAAGCGCTAATTGCCTGCACTGAAGGAACATCAAAAACACATCTCGTCTACTATAAGAATGTCACATTAGTTGGTTTTTTTCTTTATGCAATGAACTTTTAAATAGAGAGTATCTGGTTCATGAAGATGAAAGAGTACCAGAATTTATTCCTGTAAATTAACCAGCTATTAAAATCGCCCGTCTTGCGACCCATATAAAATGGAGAGGTAAAGGGATTGGACGTTATATGCTGAAATACAGCATCAGTATTGCAAAATACCTATCGAGAAAGTATACTGGATGTCGTTTTATCACAGTAGATGTTTATGAAAACCGCATTTCCTTTTATGAGGATTATGGATTTAAATTGATTCAGAGCACTCGCAATAAACCCCATCCCAAATTGTATGTAAATCACGTTGTTTTTCCCAAAAAACAAGATTCACAATTAGAATAGGTCTGCCTTATTTCTGTGAAGGCCCCCTTTATACCTGGGAAATAACAGGGAACAGGCTTACTACATATAAAGCAGTGAACATCACTTAATAGATCAATTCGTTCACCATCGGAAAAACGAATAAAAAATGGATGCATATGATATAAAAAATCATGTTAAAACTTGAAATAATAATAGTGTTCCCTTTCATAAGTGTTTACTGGATGTTACATGGGTCTAAATCACAAGATATCCGTGCAACAGCCTTACATACCTGGTGTATTGCTGATTCAAGGGAAAGATAAGTTCACCCCCTGACATCCGAAATACCAGATCACTCCGGTCAATTGCAGCATCCAGTTGTGAAAGAAGACACTTCGGGTTCTGCCCCGGACCATACAGGTAAAACAGCCTCACCCACTGGAGGGTAAACGGATGAACTGTTTGGAGCATTTCCAGGGACTTTCGAAGCGTATTCTTCGCAAGCCCATACTGGGTAATCGGAACGGTCGGCATCTCCTCTGAAAGACACCCTTCTGCAGCCCGTACTCAAAGCAGGTTCCGGTCACAAGAATCTGTTTAACCCCTGCAAGCACCATTCTTCTGATAAACCGGTAATCAGCAGGAAGGGTATCTTCGAAATGAGAGAGTTTGATTAAATCACGTTCAGTGCCTTTTGCTATCTGTGATTGATTTGGGACAATAAATATTTCCTCACCACGGGATAAAACAATATGACTTCCTTATTGACGAATAAATTCAAAACCCACCTTTGAAAAGGCACGTACCATATCCATCCCTGAAACAGGCAGAAGGCGTTTTGTCATACTGTGATCTCAACAAGAGAACAGCCAGATTGCCGGGATGTAGTATGTAATGTGATCTCCTTGACGGTTTCAAGATATAAATCGATGGCTTCACGGATATTTAATAACGCTTCTTCCTTTGTGTTTCCTTGAGAGTGACATCCTTTTAAAACTGGGCAATGTACTGAAAAAGTTCCATCTTCTTCTTTTTCAAGAATGATATCAAATTTCATAATATACTATCAGAGGTAGAAAAGATAAATTTACCACAATCTTCATTCCGGAAGTCATAACCCATTTGAAAAAGCACCATAATAATCATTTATAATTTAATATCTATGGGCAAACCACATGAACTGCTTAACGGTTCATACCCGAAACCATGAAAATTTCATCGGTTGACTGATCCTTGGGAGTAGTAAGACAGGTTTTTAATCTCTCCCCTCCTCCCAAAATTGAAATAACAGAACATCAGTCTTTCACATTCTGCTGCCCTAATTGTGGTTTAAAACTTCCTCATGAATTAATAGAGTTGTTATCAGGGGCAAAAGAACACAGGTAAAGGTTTCATGGAGATGGGATTCCAATTCCTCCAATCTAACGTACCAATCTGAACGAATCATATGATGATTTGGTTCAAATAGGACTGGATGAAAATCCTCCGCCGGTTGCAGATGAAATAAAAAGAAGTAAAAAGAAAAAGGGATTTGTACGAAACTTACTCGAAAGGCTTAAAGAATGGAAAGAGAGCGTATTGAGATTTATTGATGACTCTCTCTTTCCATTCGACAATAATCAGGCGGAGCGGGATATTCGTATGATGAAGGTTAAAATGAAAATTTCTGGTGGGTTTAGAAACCCCGATACAACAGATGCGATGGCTTTGATCAGGAGTTACATCTCAACAATTCGAAAATAGCGTTAATGTTATTAAAGGGATTGTTTCTGCCTTCCATAACCTTCCATGGTCACCGAATTTAAATAAGGATATATGTGAAAAAGTAATTCTCTCTTACAATCTTGCATTAACCTAAGCCGACTGAATAGTTACAATTATTTTTGATAATGGCTAAAAATTCCCGATTTTTTGAAAGAGTATATAAAGAGTATTTACACTCAAAAACCTCAAAGGGGGGTTATTAGCTATTCTCCATCTATATAATCCAGAGTAGGGTCAGGTTTAAAGGTATTTCCATGATGACCGAGCTGGCCGCCACGTTTCTTTTTATGTTTGTCTTTTTTGTTCCGGATTTTTCAGGTATATCCATCTGATGAGGGAGGTTAAATACAAAACTGACAAAATATGGTATTTATTTATGATATATTGTTCAACAGGTTGCAGAAATTTCGGAAGAAAAATTTCTAACATCAACAATTATCCCCTGACTTTC
>JAAYPD010000336.1 GCA_012520015.1 Methanomicrobiales archaeon | reverse complement strand
TCTTTTTTTAGATAGTATTTCTGGCGGCATACATCCGGATATCTGAATTCAGTGTAATTTGCGATTTACATAAAAAAATGTTAGTCTGAAATACTTTTTTTTTCATCTGTAACTGAATCCTGGGGCAGGAACGGTTGAATATGAAGTTTATATGCGCCATGGCAGGAGTTGCAGACATAGAATTCCTGTGTCCAGCAGGACGGGCAGGCCCATCTGCCGCAAAGCGTGCACTGGCGCAGTCCGGTAAGAGGAACGGCTTCATTGCAGAGATCACAAAAATACCTGGAAAAGGATGACACGTCCTTCTGCGGAGACTCACCAGGCTTTCGCATATGTGGAATAGCTCCCCTCAGCTGTGAGTAAAAGCGACTCTGCTCAGTGGATCGGCTATTTCCCGTTTGTCTCTGTTTCCAGAACATTCAGTCGCTCCTCAAGGCTGGTAAGGGTGTCAGTCATTTCATGCCGGA
This sequence comes from Methanomicrobiales archaeon, assembly GCA_012520015.1. Taxonomy (GTDB): domain Archaea; phylum Halobacteriota; class Methanomicrobia; order Methanomicrobiales; family Methanospirillaceae; genus Methanospirillum. The sequence goes on along the minus strand of JAAYPD010000336.1, from coordinate 3,259 downwards.
ACTCTTTCAGGCTACCCATGCGTCTCTCTTCTTGTATGAGTGCCGAATCTTTATGGGTACGAAATGTTCGTACCTGATTCTTATCCATCAGAGCCCATTCTTCGATCAAATCTTCAAAGTGTTGGTCAAGATACTCGTCCACCCGATTTTCAACCGGGCGGTCTATCGATACATTCCAGGATGTTCCTTTGAAATAGTAATAGAGAAGGAACGAGAGGAGTGCGAGGAGTGCAACGATGATGATTATGAGAATAATCTCAGCTGTTGTCATTGCTTTGCCTCCCTGACTTTCTGAAGCCTCTGGTTAATTTCGGTAAGTTTCGTGTCGGCTTGCCGGGTGAATCGGCCCATATCCTGTATTTCAGTTTCGACACTTCGTAGGCGTTCGGGATAATCTTCTAAATCCCGCACCGTGCCCAGGTTCCACTCTTCAATGATATCCCTCATCCTTCGGTCAAGATAGGCATTCATGTAACCGTCAAACCCTGTTGTCATTTCTCTTCCACCTCACTCAGGGCCAGTTCAAGGACAGAGGCCCGCTCTTTCAGGGTGAGCTTTGTTCTCTCAAGCGCAGTGATCTCTGTACTGACCGCATCAAGGCGGTGTTCAAGATTATCGAGGGTGGACTGTGTCACAAGCCCCCATTCTGAAATAATTTGGGGCATGTGTGCATCCAGATATCTCCCCAGCCGTTTATCCATTGAAGGCAGACTTCTATCAATGGATTCCGGGATTGATGCAAGTGATTCTCTAAATGAGACCTTTTGCTGTGTCCTGTAACCTTCTGTTTCATACATCATGCATCACCTGATTTTTTTCTCCTCGCCTTTTATCTTGTCAACCAGATCGTCCAGTTTTCTGTTTTTGACCGAATTTTCGAGCAACTGAATTCTCTGGTCAACCGCAGTCTGTTTGGCAAATATCTCGGCTTCCAGACGGGTATTCTCCATATCAAGTGTGTTGATCTCATCAAGTTTCTCTGGGGTGACCCGGAAAAAGGGCTGGCCCCTATGAGTGAAATCAAGCTTCATCAGTTGAAGTTTCTCTTTCTCAAGTTCTATCTCAGCAAGACGGGGGGTCACTTTCGCATCGTGCATCTCTTTGACGATGTAATAGAGAATGATAAACCCGACTAAGATGAGTATGACCCAGAGAAATGATTGAAACCATGCCCACCATTCAAGAGTAAATGATTCTGTGGCCATCTCACCTCACTCCTTTGGTTTGCGTTCTGATTGACCGTTTTCTTTATCCGGCCTTATCTTTGCACCGAGATTCTTAACGCCTCTTTCGATACTTTCTCCCATATCCTCTGCTCCTTCCTTGACCGAATTGCCTGCCATGCCCATTTTTAAGCTGATCTTTTCTGTAAGGGGAACTTTCCGCTGCACATGAACGATAACATCCTCTGCTACAGCAAGTTTTGCAACATCTTGCGGGCTTATCCGTATCGCTCCTTCTTCAACCATGGTATCGGCGTAGATGGTGAGAGTGATCTTTTTTGGTTTTTGATCCTCAGAGTATGGCACATTTTTTACCTCAATGGCCTCTCCTTCTTTTACCCCAAGTAAAGACAATACTGATTCATGGACGCGGGCCCGCCCTTCGCTGGGAAATGCCCGTATCTGAATGCTTAATTCAATCCCTTCCATAGGGTGTCCGATGGTGAGAATGATATTTATATCTATGCTGAATATAGCTGACACATATTTGGGTAAATGCTCTTAAAAGTGTTATATTTTGATTTAAATAACTAAATGGAGTTATTTTTATGTGATTGTTGGTGTGGATAGTATAATCCCTCGAAATCATTAAAAAGTGGCTTTAATTGATGTTTATTTCATTAATAGACTTGCATATGTGGTAATATAGGATTATTCTGAAAATTATCCATCTGCCGTATATACTGTTCACATTTTATCCACATGATAGACTGGTGATGGTGAATTGCCTCTGTCCTGGACGGGGGCGTGAGTGCATTTCGATTTGGAAAATTCAGGTTGCTAAAAAAAAGGTAATCGTCTGATCACACTTCGTATGCAACCAGCGACATACCCAGTTCTTTTTCAAGGTCTTTGATCCTTTTTAGATCATTTTCCTTTAGAGATGAGTATTTTGGAACTTCATATGCAAGAAGTGTCACGTCCATCTCTTTTTCAATTGCCTTTACCTTGTTAACTTTTTCAGCCGAGAGATTGGCATATCCCATACATATCATGTGGTTCACCACTTTCAGAATATCTGCCTGTGGATAAATACGTATGGGTTATGGGGGGATTTCTAACGGTGATTTAAATCAGTCTGTTCCCTCTCGCGCATCGTCTGCATATCCGTGTCGCATGTATGAGCAGAGTGACTGCCGATCTGTCTTCCTGAAATCGGTGATTTCTGCCTTATTTTTATGGATATTTGTTTTTACAGGATGATGTTTTGTGGTGCAAACCCTGCCAGAAAACAGATGCCGCGGGTTGGTGCATACACCACTCCCGGAAAGGCAGGATGGGCGTGCAGAATGTATGTCTTATTGACTCGCCTAAAATCTCGCGAAAATGGTGGGTTTTGATAATCTAAAGAGATTTTAATCTTTTTAGAGATATTTTGTGGTGCTGAATTAAGGCCAAATTCACCGAATGCTATGCTGGATTACCATTTCATCGGGGGTATCTATTCTCCTGATCCAGCACGACATAATATATCTAATGAGCGCTAACCTAATGCATACTATCTGAGATATAATCCCAGATTGGAGTACTTACATGGAAAGCAGCAAATTATACGTTGGTAATCTTACGTATTCAGTTACAGAAGCTCAACTCAAAGAATTATTCGAAGATTTTGGCGATGTAAAGGATGTCCGTGTCATTGAACGCAAGGGATTTGGGTTCGTTGAGATGGGCACAGTTGAAGAGGCAGAGAAGGCAATGGAAGCTCTCAATGAGACTGACTTTTCCGGCCGCACACTAAGAATTGATGAAGCACGTCCTCAGAGGCCGCGTACCGAATACACCAGAAGATACTAATCTTCTTTTTTTGCAGCTCCGGTATCCGGGACATTATATAACGGATATCAATCGGTGAATCTGGCATAAACGTTGAGTCGTCTGCTGGATTGTTTCTAAATCAGTCCTGAATAAGCTGAAGGCTTCTATTTTGATCGGTATTATCTGTTTGTACTATCGCTGATGTATCAATTCAGTTGATGTCTGTTTTTTCAGAAATCTGATGGTATTTTTGAATATGTATCCTCGCTCCCCTCTTT
>JAAYPD010000335.1 GCA_012520015.1 Methanomicrobiales archaeon | reverse complement strand
GATCTGGAGATTAATGCAGAAAAAGCCACGGTAGGAATTGACGATGTAAGGCGTGGTGCCGGGATTATTGCGGCTAATGCAGACCAGACCAGGAACAATGCTGAGCAGAGTGAGGAAGGAATCTCCCAGGTGCTTCGTGCCATGGAGGATCTTACCAGCACCGTCGCTTCGGTCTCTTCCAATGTTGATGCAGTTGCCAGGGCAGGTGCTGAAGCTGATGAACTTGCACGAAATGGTATGGATTCTGCAGCTCATGCTGAAGACGGGATGATGAAGATAAAACGCTCGTCCAACGAGGTTGAAGTGGTGATCAAGGACATCCAGTCCCAGATGAATGAAATTACGAAGATTATTGGTATCATCACCGACATTTCTGAACAGACTAACCTTCTTGCGTTAAATGCAGCGATTGAGGCAGCAAGGGCGGGTGATGCTGGTCTTGGGTTTGCTGTTGTTGCTGGTGAGGTGAAAGCACTTGCAAACCAGACTGGTGAGTCTGCGCAGAAGATAGCGATGATGATAAGCGGGCTTGAGTCACAGAGTGGCAAAGCTGTAGCTGCGATGGAACAGGCTGGCAATGCTGTTGACCAGGGTGAAAAGGCCGTTCAGGAGACGATAAAGGCTTTCACCGACCTGACCAGGTCTGTAAGCGAGATCAGCTATAACATGACCAGTGTTGCAGGGGCAACCGAAGAGCAGGCTGCTTCTTTTGAAGAGATCACTGCAAGTATTAATGAGATGAGCGGGCTTGTCAAAAATACTGCAAAAGACGCCCTGAATTCATCGGCCACTGCGGAAGAAGCACTTACTGTTGTTGAGCAGATTACGACCATCATATCGGAGATAAACGAAGTTGTTTCTGTCACAAATGACGAGATGAAAAGGTTTAAAATTTAGTTCATGTAAGACAGCTTAAGGGTCTGCTACTTGACCAACAAATATTCAGTATTACAGATAACCAATTAATTTACTGCGTAATTCCAATAAAACCAGAAAGAAAATTATTTTTATTCCTGTGGAGAGTTTAGATACCTTTGGAGATAAGGCGACAATGGATGTGACAATGAAGAAATAGATCGAAAATCATAATCTTTAAAGAGAAAAAGCACTTCTTATCCAAGCCGCTGGGGGGACTTGAACCCCCGGCCTGCTGATTACGAATCAGCCGCTATACCGCTAAGCCACAACGGCGTGCCCTTAATATACGTATGATTTCTATAAAAAATTTCCTTTAAGAGGATGTTACCAGATAATATCTTCAGGCTGACTGAAATATCCGTGATACGCAAGACCGTTGCTCCCCGTTTCAGGCAAGTGCATCGATATACCAGGCCGATGCTGCATAAGGGTGCGCAGATTCTCTTCTGCACCTGATCATGCCTGGTATGAAAGATAGTTCATGGCTGGTTGTCAGAGTTGTCAGTGTCAGTGCATAGCCTCCCGATATACATACATGACCTGGTCTTTGATTGAATCCCAGAAAAAGCGCCTGTCTACCTGGTTATAGCCGCCCCTTGCAAGTTTTATACGATCATGCTGGTTGTCCAGGTAATAGTTTACGCCCCATGCAATTCCTTCTGGCGTGGTATCAACAACAAGACCGTTTATCCCGTGTTCTACGTTTTCAGCAAGCCCTCCAACCCTGCTTACAACAACAGGGCGGTTTGCACTCCATGCTTCAAGCAGTATTATACCAAAAGGTTCATTCCGGCTTGGTATTACCACGATATCACTGGCATGCAGGAGTCTTACGTACTCTGAGTCAGATATGAAGCCTGGAAGCTGAACGGGCCAGTCCCTTGTCCTCTCAATCAGCCAGTCACGCATACCTCCGCCTCCGGCAAGGATAAACGCAGCATTCCAGTGTTTTTCCCGGATCAGGGGTATGGCATCGACAAGAATATCCGGTCCTTTCTGGTATGCCATCCTGCCTACATAAGTGATAAGAGGTGTCATGTAATGCAGGCCGTACTGGGCTTTTATCGAACCTGGATCAATGCTCACATCAAACTGCTCTTTAACAACACCATTTGGAATGACATGTATCTTTCCAGGGTCAGTCTTGTAAAGATCCAGCACCTCATGCCGGAGGGTCCATGAGACCATGATACAGCGCCTTGCGATCAGGCTGGCATACCATTCCTTGCTGCAGATCTCGTGGTATTCCCACCAGTCGCCATGGACATTTCCATTTCTTCCATACTCTGTTGAATGAAAAGAGAAGACCGTCGGGCGGTGCTGTAGAAGATGGAGTGCCTCGGTGACATGCCAGTCATGAAAGTGCAGGACATCAAACCCAGGATCATCGTACTGGTAAAACCGGTTTACAAGTCCGCGTGAGAGATCTGAACAGTATTCAACCACATTGTTTCCATGCGGGCGGTAAACGTGGTAATAAACACCGTTCATCTCAAAGTCATCATCACCCCTTGTAAAGAAGTGAACTTCATGATTCTTTGCAAGTGACTGGGCAAGATAGGTCGCGGCATTTGACAGCCCCCCGACGCGGTCACCATACAGGTTTTCCCAGCAGAAAATTGCTATCTTAAGGCGTTCCATAACTCATGTCTCCTTGTGTCTGCAGCAAGAATCAGGTCCTGCCGGTTTTGCGCATTCTCTATAGCCAGTGCCAGGGGCTCGTCCCTGATTACGAACCTGCACCAGTGAGCAAAGTCCCCGTTCCTATGGTGAAATTCGATTGAATCCGAAGGTGCAACCTGCAGCATTTCAGCAAACTGGTCCATGTCAAAAGCAACATGGCCGGTGAGCCCGACAGGACTTGAGAAATAAAACGCATCGTCTATTGGAATTGTGCGAAGCGGATAGAGAAACTCCTTTTTATCCATGGAAGGTATCGAATGTTCAACAAAATCTGCCAGTACATCCATGAAAGTGATAAAAGCTTCATGTTCAGGCTGATGGCTGAAATAGTTATGCACTTCGCCGCATGAACCATGTTTACAGGACATGTAATAGAAATGGTCACTTATCTGAAGACATCTCCACATGTGTTTGTCCTTGCAGAACGACTCCGCACGCTGCACCGACCTGAAGGCATTTTTTTGTTTCCTGTTCTCTATCCAGGCGGTCCCGTCCTTTTCTGCATCAGCCCATGATATCGGGAGGGGGATTGAAAACTCATCTCGAATCTCCGATGATAAAATATCAGAAGGCTTTACCATCTGAACATCTGACCTTCGCATCTCCGGGCCCAGGTGCCTGAAAAATTCATGGATGCCAGATTCAACCCAGTAATGTTCACCAATGGTCTCATAATCGATGAATACCGGAACAAAATCACCCGGAGTCTGTGAAACCCAGTTTGCATACCTGTCGGCGGTAAGAGGCCATGCATCCCAGTCCTGGCAGGTGAACCTGAACGCAATGTCATCGGAGAGCTTGAAATTGCGCATGATAACTGGAAGGCCGGCACACTGGTACAGGTAATTTGGGCTGCGCCACTTCAGGATATGATCCACTCCCTCGGTAAAGCAGGCTTTAAACCCAAGTTCCTTAACCGTAGCAGCAATCCGGTTGTCAAAAAGGAATTCGGTGTTTTCAAATACCTGCGGCTCTACTCCAAACACATCTTTCAAAAGATCCCGGTGCAGATTTACCTGGTTACAAAACTCATCCATCGTCCAGAACAGGCTTGAAATACTGTGAAAGTAAGTCTGCCCGATCATCTCGACATTTTTATGCCTGGCGGCCTGTTTAAAAAGATCAAGAACATCCGGGGCCCATTTTTCCAGTTGTTCTATAAGGACACCTGATAAGGAGAAGGCACAGCAAAACCCGTCGTCAAGCTGGTCCAGGATTATGGATGTGGCCGGGTCATAACACTTATCACATACTCTAAGCAGTATCTCCTTATTTGCATCATCAAAGTAGCGCTCCGTCGAATACACAGAATCATTGCTAAAATCAGGCCTGAATTCCTTTTTCAGCCGGTGAGGTTGATGAACTTCAAACCCGATACAAAAACGCTGTTTCATATACTCTCCTCATTATTCGCGTAAAAAAGCAGATATGTTCCACAAGCGGGGGCCGACTGAACCATATTGTTTATTTTCCTGTATTTAATATATAACATATGTGGCTCCTCCTGTATGAAAAAATAAGGAACACCATATATAGAAAGAGATAAACCTGATGCATGTGGATTTTACATCAATGGATATCGCTCTCCTTCAGGTGCTGGCTGACCCTGCAATTATCATCTTCATATTATGCACAATAGTTGCAACCGTTGGAAAATTCCTGCGTTCATGGATAATATCCTGCATGATAATCATACTGTTTGGGCTTCTCATTATCGTAATCGCCGTAACTGCAGGACAAATTGCAGGGCTTGATGAACAGATCAGGTACCTGATTACCGCCCGGTATTCAATCTTTTCGGCGATATCCCTGACTCTTAGGGACATTATCCTCATGGTATTTGTCATCTTCGCATTTCAGCTTGCACTGGCATTGCATGTTACAAGGGCAGATGTCGAGTTTCAAAAAAAGTTCTTCTGGTTGCCAAGAAGACATATCAGGCATTATGAGATGGAATATACATTTGAATCGTTATTGAAAAAATTCAAGGATAAATGAGTGTTAACCGTTTGGCTGAATTATATCTGCCTGGTATCAGCCCTGTATCAGTCTGGTTTTCTTCCGGATGCAATCAGATTATATGCAAGGTAAGGGATATTGTCCTCGATAAAAGACTCAGCTTTTTTGGCGATCATGAACAGCGGGCCTGCAAGGTTAAAGTGCGCAAATGAGCACCTGAATATCTCAATATCTATAAAGCCTGCTTTTTCCAGAAGATCATACATCTCTTTTGCACTGTAATAATGCTCTGCAAATGATCCGACACCTACCCGGCGAATCTTCATCCTGGCACCGATGGAATACAGTGCAGGAAGACTTGAAGTAAAGATATTTTTCCCAAGGGTGCAGACGGCCAGTCTTCCACCAGGAACAAGGACACGGTTACAGTCCATAAGACTCCTGCCAGGATTCTGCAGGTATGAAAATGCAAGCAGGCTTGAGATAGAATCAAATGAATCAGACTCAAATGGAAGAAGCTCTGCATTTCCAACCACGTACGAAAGGTCAGGGTATCGTTCCCGTGCCTTTCTTATCATGCCAGGACTGATATCAATTCCTGCTGCTGTCCGGCTGGTGCCTTCTCCCAGGTACCGTTCCAAAAAGAGCCCGGTTCCACACCCTATGTCAAGAAGATGACCTTTCGAATGAATTTTCCCAAGCACTGCACTGGCAATATGATCATAATAAATTTTCCCGCGTTCCCTGTGATCATATCGCTGGTCGTACACGTCGGCGATGTCATCGTAATGGGACTGCACACGGGCTTCAACCGTGGGTTTTAATGACCTGGTTATGAGAACACCTCCGCAACTATTGTACTGACAAGGGCATTTATCTGAAGGTACTCATTTCCTGCATGGGTCAGGAGAGCATCAGTATCAGCAAGCCTGGTTACGATCTCAGGATCATTGTGTTCACGTTCAGTAACCAGGAGAAGGGCGGAGATTATCTCCCGGCCTGAAAGCCCCTGCGTGATCATGAGATCCAAAAGCCGTTTCTGTGCCTTTGCGATCTCTTTTACTTTCATTTCATTGAGTGCATGGCAGGCTTCTTCCTGGATAACTGTTCTGCTGAGGGTATCAGGGTTGAATGGTATCCTGGTCTCCACCCTGACCTGGAGAAACATGATTGCTTTTCTCAGGTCCCCGCCTGAAGCGGCAATGATAAGGCCGGTCTCATCTTCAGAAACCCGGTCTTCCTCAGGGATATCATCCAGTATCTTCAAAAGACAGTCGCGGATTATCTCACGTGGCAAAGGGACGAAGAAAAGCGGCAGGCATCTTGATTTGATCGGAGGGATAAGGGTGGATGCCTGTGTTGTACAAAAGACAAAACGGCATGTTTTACTGTACCGTTCCATTGTACGCCTGAGGGCATGCTGGATATCATGCGATAAGGCATGGGCATCTTCAAAGAGCATCACCTTAAACTCTGCATTAATCGGCCTGATAGAAGCATATGAAGATATAATATGTTTAAAATTTGACAGAAATGACTCATTTGAGCGGAAGAGATGCAAAAACCTTTCGTCAGATTCAAGAGCGGATTTTCCCCGTTCCATAAGGTCGGCAGTTCTGAAGATGGTGACATTGTCCTGCCAGGTGTCCCCATATAACTCCCGCAGGGTTGCTTCAACCGATACTGATTTGCCAGTACCCGGCGGTCCGGAGACAACAAGGTGAGGGAGGTTTTTTGTTGCCGCACATCGCCTGAGCACTTCACATACCCGTTCCTGGCCAAGTACCTGGTCCAGTGTGACCGGACGATATTTTTCAATCCAGAACATCCAAAAGCCTCCTCCGTATATATTCAAGGGCATCCCTGATAAATCCGGTTCCATCAATCCCATGAATGAGGCTGGCTGCCTCTTTGGGTCCAAGGCTGTCACAAAACCCGGAGATGTTTGAAAGAGCGCGGGTTAACTCGTCTATAACCGGAACCGTCGCAACACGGGATGTCCTGGAAAGAGGATTTAAATCGATGGAGATGACTTTTTTACCCATGCTGACAAGCGCCTGGGCCCTGTCCCCGTCCTCAAGCGGGACCAGGACCACATCTGCTGAGTGTATTCCGTCATAGTGGCATAGCCCGCGGTCATGATCAAGAGGGATATACCGTGATACCTCTCCTTTTACAAGGGAGATGCCATGTTCCTCTAAAAGGCGGGATATTGCCTGTATCCGTTCTTCTGTCCGGTGGAAAAGGTTTACTTCAACACGTGCCCCTGAAGTCCGCTGAAGATCTGCTATCTCTTCTGCCGCAAGGGCAGCAGTATTTCCATTCACCGATATCACCGGATGCTTTGCAGAGAGAAGGAGGGCCGCTGCAATTTTTTCTGCCATGAGCGCTGATTTGGTCGTCTCTTCCCCAAGAAGGTAGTCAAACGCTTCTCCTCTGCCATGGGCAGTCAGGCCTTCAAGTGATACAATGCCGGTCTTTGAAAGATCTGCAAGTCTTTTGCGGGTGATTAATGATCTGTACCTTGGGTGGGATTTGGGTATCATGAAGATCGTTCTCCACTTAATATCACAGGTCCGCCTGGTGAGATTGCAAGCCTGTACACCCTGCCAAATCTCTTCAGGACCGGTTCTGCTTCTTTTCCAATGGCAAATACTCCACAGCCAAGCATGGTCATGCTTGCAGGGATTTTTCTGTCATCGCATGCTGACAGGACAGGACGGATCTCATCAGGTATAAGTCCGCTCTTTTCAGCAAATTCTCTTGACAGCCGCATAATTTCGTCAAGGTTTTTGGGACTTGTTTCAGGATAAGCACCAGATATCCTGTCTGCCATATCAGGCGATGACAGTACTGACGAGGTTTTTATAGGCCCCATGGTAAGGGCATAAACAGGGCGGAGATCCATTCCCCTGACGATCTCTCCATCAGGTCCAGGAGAGTGCCTGATAACATAACCTCCGCCCTGGCAGGCTGAAACATCACCAAGACCTGACTTGTGCAATACCTCGGTGTTATGGGCAATCCAGGCACATTCACGAGGGGTAAGATTAAGATCGTAAAGGGTATTGAGTGCATGAACCGTGCCAAGAATAGCCGCGGCCGACATGCCGTACCCGCTGCCTACAGGGAGATGGCAGTTTGTCTCTACCGATGCATTTACCTGCATGAAGGACATGAGATCCATGATTACAGGGGATGACTCCGAGATAAGGACAGGCACCCCGTACCGATCGGTCTGGAAAACTTTTACTGATGGCACAGAACTTTTAACCGCTGTCACCCTGACACCTTCAGAGATTACAAGGCCTGCACCGATGCTGCCCTGGCAGGAGGAACTCTCATCAGCCACCGGCCTGAAATACCCGGATATATGGCCAGGGCAGAATACTGTGGCACGTGACAGTTCCATGATCAAAGATGTCTTGCAATGATCCGTTCAAAGATCGCAAGAGCTGTCTCCTGCTTGGTCCCGTCCACTGTCTCTTGTCCAAATGAATCTATGATAGTGTAATGGCCTTCTTCAGATCCAAGGTTGTCAGGCCTGTTCCCAAGAACCATGGTAACCCCTCTCAAAAGCAGCTGCTCTGCCTCAATATTAGCCGACTCTCCAAGTTTGAAAGCGATCGTTACCGGGACCATTCCAATGGCAAGATCCAGGAGTTTTGGAAGTGGGTTTAACTTTATTGAGACAGGGCTTCCACTTGGTATTTTACCAGGCTTATAATCCGGGGCGAAATCAGAGACGGCCGCAGCACTTATATAGATGTCAGGAACCTTTTCCTCTATCACGGCCCTGACAGCATCCCCCATGGACGATGCCGATTTTACATGGATATTTCTCCCGACGATCACCTCATCCCTGTGAATGATAGTAACATCTGCCCCAAGACGAAAAGCCTCATATGCCAGTGCTCTTCCCATTTTACCAGAAGAACGGGTCGTCAGCACCCGAATATCATCTACCGGTTCCTCGCATCTCCCGCTGGTAATAAGAACCCTTTTTCCTGCCAAAGGTCTTCCGGAGAGAAGGCGTTCACACCAGAGGACGGTCTCATCAATACCGGCAATTTTCGCTTTTCCTTCTTCAATACGCGGACCGACGATAACAATCCCTGATTCTTTCAGAGTTTCAAGGTTTTTCATGACGATATCATGCCTGAACATCGCATGATGCATCGCAGGAACCAGGACGACGGGCATCTTCCTTCCAAGGGCGGTTGTGGCGCAGGTCGTAACAGTGGTATCATCAATACCGCAGGCTATCTTTGATATCGTGTTTGCAGTACAGGGAGCGATCAAAAAAAGGTTTGCAATCCCTTCATCACCACAGTATTTTACATGCTCCACATGACCGGTTATCCGGACTATGGTCTCCCGGCCGCTTGCATATGTCAGGGCGTCAGGGTGAATGATGTTACAGGCCGCCTGGCTCATCACCGGCTGGACTTCTGCCCCCTTTCTTCTGAGGGCATGGATTAGGCGGACCGTCTCAACAGCTGCAATGCTTCCTGTAACCCCGATGAGAATTGTTCTTCCTGAAAGGCTCATTTTATCACCAGGTCTGTAACAGTGTGAACCTTTCCTGGACCGATTTTCTTGATGATCCTCTGGTTCATTACAGCCAAAACCCCGGCCATATCCAGTTGCTCTTTTATCCCGCCTGTATTGTCCCCGATGCCATGGACATGAATCATGGTGCCTGGCCCTGGATGTTGTAAGGCGGTGGCAAGAAACTTTGCTGCATCATAATATCCCATGTGAATACGATCATATATCCCGGTGATATAATCCCTGCAGTCACCATGTGAGACCATTACCCGGGAACCCAGATTATTTGCCTGGATATTTTTCTGCAGGAAATAAACAGCATCAGGATTTATCTCCATCGCATGTACATGCCCCCCGGCCTTTGCCATTGGCAGGGTAAAGTATCCGATACCGGCAAACATATCGCAGATCCTCTCTCCTGGTTTTACAAGTCCGGCTATCCGTCTCTTCTCTTCCCTGTTACCCTGGGAGAACATCACGACAGCCGGGTTTAGATGATATATAATACCAGACTCTTTATGCATGGTATCAGAGACCTCCCCGTAAAGGACGGTGATCTCAGGAATCCGCATCT
>JAAYPD010000334.1 GCA_012520015.1 Methanomicrobiales archaeon | reverse complement strand
GTATGTAATGGCTCCACGCAAAAAGAAAGACCCGGCAAAAACGCAGGAAGAAGCTCCCATGAAGCTCTTCTATATCTTTTACAGTCAGGAGCGGTGGGATAACTGGATTAACTCCCTGCGTGAGGCTGATTTTGAAGGCAGTGATGATGAGGATATGCCTGAGGGATACCAGATGCTTAATGGTTTTAACCAGGATATCTGCATTGAAGTCCTGAAGATCATCAAACTCTTCCAGAATAACAGATTTTCCAAAGAGGAGGCTTTGGCAAAACTCATCGAGGTAGAGGAGATAATCATGGAACAGGAAGTAGATGAGGAGATGGTTGAGCTTATCGCTCCATTGCATTTCCAGTTGCTTGTCCTGTTTGCCTCTGCAAAAAAGTTCCTTGACGGAGGATATGAAGAGGATATCAAGACTCTTGTTAAGAAGGGCCGTGGTATTAACGAAGATAAAACCGATGAGATACTTGCCGTTGCAGCCGAGATAGGTGCAAATGTTATTAACGGTAAGTCCTGCTGCGGAAGGTACATCAAGGATACAGAAGATATCGGAGTCTTTGATGAATGGCTTATTCAGATTGAAACAATGAATGAGGCCGTTGGAACCCTTAAGAACTTTGACGAAGAGGCAGGCGAGGTTTAATTAATCCAAAACAGGATAACTAAAACCTTTACTCCGTTTGACGGCTCTCATAATTCTTCACATGAATTAAAGATTCAGGGAAAAGCAAAATACCTGATCTCATTTAACAGTGCCCAGTCTCCTGATATTGTTTATAAGATAGTGATTTTATGAAGATCGTTTCTATCGCAGGTGCACGACCCCAGTTCATTAAATGCGCTCCTGTGTCAAGGGAACTAAGAAAGAGCCACCAGGAGATCCTGGTTCATACAGGCCAGCATTATGATCCCGAAATGTCGGACATCTTTTTTGATGAACTATCGATCCCAAAACCTGACTACCATCTGGGGGTTGGATCAGGATCACATGGGAAGCAGACAGGTGAATGTCTTGTGGGAATTGAGGAGGTCCTGGAGAAAGAGAGGCCTTCCCTTGTTCTGGTTTACGGGGATACCAACTCAACCCTTGCAGGCGGTCTGGCAGCTGCAAAACTTCACATTCCAGTTGCCCATGTTGAGGCAGGGCTAAGAAGTTATGACAGGAGGATGCCAGAAGAAGTAAACAGGGTTTTGGTTGACCATGTTTCAGACCTTCTCTTTTGTCCGACTGAAACGGCGGTGAACAATCTCCTGGTTGAAGGGATAACAAAGGGTGTCTATCTCACCGGAGATGTAATGGCTGATGCCCTTTTACATAACAGGGAGATTGCAGAAGCGAGATCAGGCATCCTGGGAAAGTATTCTCTAACCCGGGGCCAGTTCCTGGTCCTGACCGTCCATCGTCCATCTAATACAGATAACAGGGAACACATGGAGAGTATAATAGGTGCAACCGGTAAATGTGGCAAAACAACATTATTCCCTGTTCATCCCCGTACAAGGAAGTATCTAAAGCTTTTCGGGTTATGGGATCGGTTGCCCCGGAATATTATCGCCTGTGAGCCGCTTGGATACCTTGATATGCTTGCAGCTATGGGATCAGCTGAAAAAATCCTGACCGATTCAGGCGGTGTGCAAAAAGAAGCGTACCTGCTCTCTGTTCCATGCATCACCCTGCGTGAGAATACTGAATGGGTGGAGACGGTCAGTGCTGGATGGAATGTGCTGACCGGGTCGGACAGGGCGATGATCCAGAAGATGATTTGGGATTTTACTCCACCAAGTGATCACCCGGATCTTTTTGGAGTTGGTGCATCAGTGCGAATTGCTGAGTTAATTTCAAGGTTATGCAGGTAAGATTCATCCGCTGGAACCTGT
>JAAYPD010000333.1 GCA_012520015.1 Methanomicrobiales archaeon | reverse complement strand
CCATTATCTGGCCGGTTGTGTATACATCAGGTGCCGGAATGTCAATGTCTGGTCCGATGTCCTGCCAGAGTGCACGAATATAACCACGGCTTAACCGCTCCAGTTCACCCTCGGACATCTCCTTGGGATTACAGACAATCCCTCCTTTTCCTCCACCAAGAGGCAGGCCAAGAACGGCCCCTTTCCAGGTCATCCAGGCTGCAAGTGCACGAACCGTGTCTATTGTTTCATCAGGATGAAACCTTATGCCACCCTTGTACGGACCAAGAGCATTATTATACTGCACACGAAATCCCTGGAAAATCCGGGTGGTTCCATCGTCCATCCTTACCGGAATAGAGACCTGGATCTGTTTTTGTGGCTGCATCAGGATGTCCACAACGTCCTGCTCCAGTTTCAGGATCTTTGCACAGTCCAGTAGCTGCTGCTGAGCCATCTCAAACGGATTAACCTTTGACATTATACTCTCCCTGTTACGAACTACCATCTTCTATCTTATGATAGAACACGATTGACAAAACAGGTACATCACTCTTACATATAAAAAGCATAGGAAACGGATTTTGGTTAAGTTCTTAGAATATTAGAAAAAACTAAAAACATACAGGTGTATAAAAACCTGTTATGCCTCCAAATAAGATGAGAAACCCTGGACCTGCCAGCGGAATGAATCCTGAAGTTGAAAAAGCATTAAATGAGCAGATAAATGCTGAACTCTACTCTGCCTACCTTTACCTTTCAATGTCGGCATGGTTTGACTATGCAGGTCTTAGGGGATTTGCAAATTGGGAACGGATACAGGCGATGGAAGAACGGGATCATGCATTAAAGATCTTTGATTACGTTCTGGCTCGTGGAGGCCGGGCAGTGATGAAACAGATCGATGCTCCCAAGGCAGACTGGACAGATGCAAAAGATGTATTTGAAACACAGATGGCACACGAAATAAAAGTTACAGGCCTTATTAATGACCTGGTGGACCTGTCTATATCTGAAAAAGACCACGCGACGGTGAACTTTTTGCAGTGGTTTGTCAATGAGCAGGTTGAAGAAGAGGAGAATGCAAGGAATATCCTGGATCAGCTAAAGATGATAAGCCAGGAGAAAGGTGCCGGACTACTCTATATGCTTGATAAGGAGCTTGGAACAAGGACATACGTACCTCCCGGAACATCACCAGCATAAATAGAACCCACATTTTGGAAAAAATTACAGGATTTCATACAACTTCAACCTGCACCCCTGGATCAAAAGGGTTTGTCCTGACTGCGAGTGAATAAAGGTACGGATAGTTACGGCTAAGGTAATCCATGTAACAGACCCACTCATAAGTCAGTGCACAGTATACCCTGCTAATATCTCCAGCAAGATGTGTCTTATCTGATAGGGTAAGATTTACAGGATCTTCACGAAGCCCAAGCTCAGCAGTAAGGTGAAATGCGGATTGAAGCATGGAAGTAAAACTCTGATGCTCAAGCATTACCGGGTTTTCCATAAGTCTCAGGAGAAAGTTACGCTTCTCCTGTAAAAATTCCCGCAATTCCAGGAAGATTATCCTCTCATGATTTACATGGAACCGGTGGCCTGATACCACCTTTTGCATTGCTTTTACGTCCAAAAACTTCTTCCCCTGCAGGATGAAATCAGGGCCAAAGGCGTCGGACTCGGGATCGTTCGGAATAATACGTTTTAACATCTCATTTCCAACTTCAGTAAAGAAGATCCCAATCACCATATTCAGTTTTTCAAGCCTTGCATTTCTTGCGCGGCGCGAAAGTAGTTCGTTGATTACAAGGGTGACAAGCAGGACATTGATAAAAAGAAACCCGAAAGAATTGAAGATATACTCAATAGTTCCAGGAATGTTGTCAATCAAGGTGATTTTTGTAAGATAAACGATTATGGAACAGCTTACCAGTAACATTCCAAGTCTTGCCTGCCAGGATATTGCATTCATGTACTATAGTATGGTTTTTAATATAGCAAAACTGTCTGCAAAAGTGCAGGAGA
Organism: Methanomicrobiales archaeon; assembly: GCA_012520015.1. Lineage (GTDB taxonomy): Archaea > Halobacteriota > Methanomicrobia > Methanomicrobiales > Methanospirillaceae > Methanospirillum. Next base: position 3,721 of record JAAYPD010000333.1, on the reverse strand, counting down.
TTTGTCCATCTGCATGGAATTTTTCCCGCCATAAGCATGCTGCATCATCCACTATCGCAATATAGAAGATCGGCAAAATTCTATATATGAAACCATACCGGTTGACTTTCATATGTCTTGCCTTTCTTATCATCTGTGCAACCGGGCTTGTGCAGGGATACATCATAACAATTGATACGCCAAAATCGGTGATCAAAGGAAATCCGATTCTTGTAACCGGAACAACATCATTTCCTGAAGATTCCTACTTTGACCTTGTTCTCTTTTATTCAAAGTATACAGCCGGTGAAGTCGCCAGGACAAGGGTGATCGTAGACCGGACACAGACGTTCAGGGCTGATTTTGATACAAGACATCTTGAACGTGGACAGTACAAGGTTGAAGTCCATAACATCATCTATGACAATGAACTATTTGTCGAGCGGCAACTTGGATCATCATCAGTAATCAGAAAAATCGTCCAGGTAACAGACAGATCTGATGAGATTACCATCACATCCCCACAAACACAGCCTCTTTCCCAAGGGCTTACTATAACCGGGAGAATGAAAGGCATTGGTGACGGAGTACTCACAATCCGCGTCTTTGGCCCGGATAACTACACCTACGGGCCTGAACAGGTTATTACAAAGAAGGGTTTTTCCGACAATTCGGGAGACTTTTCAACAACAATTCCGGTTCCTTATCCGGGAGATTACCAGGCTGGAATTTCTGACAAGAACAGTTACATCGGAGAATACCAGTTTACCATCACAGGGCCCACACCTGAAGAGACTGAGGTCATTACCCCGGAACCAACGATAGAGAGACTGATAACTCCGGACATACCCGAAACACCGGTTCCGGAAACACCAGTTACACCAGCTCCTACAAAGACACAGGCTTCCCCTGAATTAATAACAGGATTACTGGGAATTGGCTGTTTTATCCTTGTTGTCGGAAAAAGAAGATGATAATCTGATTACACCCTGCTTTTTTTGCAAAGATTATCAAAGCTGGTTACAGGGCAGTTGAACCCTCATAGGTTCAGGGCCGTTTTGATAAAATTCTCCCCAGTCACCAGTGCTTCATCAATCCTGGATACATCAGGACCGCCTCCCTGGGCAAGGGCAGGTTTTCCTCCACCTTTTCCACCAAGGACTGCACAGACAGCGGCGATAACTTCACCAGATTTGATATCCTTATGACCAGAAGAGACAACAACCCTGGCAGTATCTCCACCGGCGATTAGTATGGCAATGCCACCGGTATCAGAAATTCCGGTTGCAACTTTCACCAGCTCAGGGTTTGGAAGATCCAGGCGTTTTACCAGAACCGGTACACCATTGTAATCCTGTGTCTTGAGATTTTTAAGCTCCATCTCACTGATCCTGGCAGAAAGGCGTTCAATCTCTTTTCTCTGATCCTTCCATTCGTCAAAGAATCGTTTCGAGGTCGCAGGAAGAGCTTCAACCTGCACGGAAAAAGCCTCTGCTGACCGGTTTAAGAGATCCTCCTGGTGATGTTTATGCTGAATTGCAGCAATACCAGCGGCAAATTCAAGCCTCTCGACACCATCCTGGACATGTTCTACACGAATGACTGATATAGTCCCCACATCACCGGTATGGGCACAATGCGTTCCGGCACATGCTTCAATATCTCCGGCAACCTTGACAACACGGATCTGTGATCCTGGAGGAACACCTCCCTGGTACAGGCAAAAGCCATACTTCTGCTCAGCATCAGTTCTGTCTTCCCATGCTATGGAAGTCGGGGTGTTGGCCATTACCAGCCGGTTTGCCACAACTTCTATCTTCCTTATCTCTTCAGGAGTAATGTGTTTATAATGCCGGATATCAATCCGTGAACTGTATTCACCTTTCTGTGCCCCGGCCTGGTGTATATGGGCACCAAGCACTTCCTTAGCTGCATGAAGGAGAATATGGGTTGCTGTGTGATGTCGCATCAGGGATAATCTTCGATCTTCATCAAGGATACCACGCACCATATCCCCTTTTCTCACATTACCTCCTTCAATCCGGTGCAGAATCGACTCTCCAAGCTTAATGGTATCACAGACACGAACTGTAAGGCCGTCAGGTGTCAGAAAAAGACCTGTGTCACCCGGCTGTCCTCCTCCTTCCGGATAAAACAGCGTCTGGTCGAGAAGTATGTACCGACCGTCAAATATCTCAAGGACACGGGCTTCAAATTCCATCGATCCAGGACGTTCGTAAAATAATTTCCTTGTTTCAGGAAGGCGGGACAGGCTGTCAAGATAGTCATAGAGCGGATTTTTCTCCTGAACCTCCTCTGACTCTGAGTGCATGTTTGCAATCCTGGAATAGAAATCATCAGGCAGATCAACTACCGCTCCCTGGGCTGTTGCAAGATCCTTTACCATGTCAGGAGGGATACCATGAGAGTCGTACAAGGTGACTATCTCCTCAAGTGGTATCTTCTCACACTTTTTCTTGTACGTCTGTGCAAGCCGCTCAACCGTCCTCGCCCCACTGTCCATTGTCGCCCTGTACTTGTCAACCTCCCGGTCAACTATCTCCATCACCACGTCAGGATCCTGCTCAAACTTTGAAATGCCGATGATCTTCATCTGTCGTTCTATCAGGTCTCCAAGCTTGTCGTCAGGCAGGGAGAGTTCACGCATCATCCGTAATGTCCGGCGAAGGACTAACCTTGCAAGGTACCCGTCCTTGGTATTTGACGGAACTATGCAATCCCCAAGCATATATGAGAGGCATCTGGTATGATCGACTATCGCGTACACACTCTCAACCGGTGCAATCATCTTTTCAAGCCTGTCTGTGGGAATACCGATTTTGTCAGCCACCTTTTGTCTTAGCTCAAATATCCGCTGTCCGGAGATGTCCATGAGGCCTGCAAACTTCGCATTCTCTCCAAGGATATGTATGAAATCCGGATCATGAAGGCGATGTCCAAAGCCTGCTTCCTGCATCACATGACTGACCATCTCCGGGAACACTGCGTCATAAATGGTGGGAGAGCCCTGCGACGCCCATACAAACCTCTCAAGCCCATATCCGGTATCAACGATCCGAAGGTTCATGGGGTAATATGGGGTCCCTTCAAGATCAACAGGAGGTTTGTCTGTCTTCTGCTTTCCAAGGCTCATGAAAACAAGAGTTGCAACCTCCAGGCCTCCAATCAGAACTTCCACGCTGGGTCCTGCATTTCCTCCACCGATCCACGGGTGTTCTTTATATGTAACCATCTCCTTGTCTGCACCAAGCGAAGTAAGAAGATGGTCACAAAGCTCTACCGTCCTGTCTTTCCAGTAAATCTCCTTATCTTCCGTGTTAAATGCATGATGAGCCATCATCTCAAAACAGGTAAGATGGCGGCCTGAACGCCCTACAGAGTCCAGATCATTTAGACGGATACAGGGCTGGGAGATGGTTAGAGGATTTGCCGGAGGGGGAACCACGCCGCTTGTGACAAAAGGCTGAAAATCAGCAATAGATGCAATCGTAAGGTAAATATCATCACGCCAGCGTGCAGCAACCGGGTACCTGTCAATCCGGGTGTGTCCCTGTTTTTCAAAGAATGAAAGGAAAGCCTCTCTCATCTCGTCTACAGTGTGAGGCCTGAAGATAGGATTTCCAATAAACTGGTATGGTTCGCAGGGAGCATCCCCGCATACCGTCCTGTCAGGATCACGAGTCCAGAAAGCCTTTCCACACGAGGTGCAGATGTTTCGTGT
>JAAYPD010000332.1 GCA_012520015.1 Methanomicrobiales archaeon | reverse complement strand
TATCGAGATGGGTGATGTTGAGAGAAGAAAGATAATCGATGAGATCGCCGGTGTTGCCGAGTTTGATGCAAAAAAGGAGATGGCACTTTCAGAACTCGCAAAGGTCCGGGAGCGGATGACTGAAGAGTCGGTTCACATTGAAGAACTAAATATCCGGCTGACCCAGCTGGAAAAACAGAAAGAACAGGCTGTTTTATACCGATCATTGCAGGATGAACTCAAAAGGCTGGGGTCCTGCCGTTCTGCAGCACGTCTTGCATCCAGAAGAAAAGATCAGGATGCTCTTCTCCTGTCTATAACAGAAGAGAATAACCGTGTGGCACAGGTAGATGCTGATATTTCATGGAAAACTCATGAAAGGGATTTCACCAGGGATGAAGTTGCAAAAATTGACGAGGAGATAGCTTCCAGAACAGGAAGTGATTACATGGCTCTTGTGTCCAGGATTGCAGAGGCAAAAGCTGCAATCGACGGTTTTCACCGCTCTATCGATCGTGCCGGAAGAGACAGGGAAGAGGCAGACCGGAGACTTTCTGAAATTTTCACCCGGGTTAAAAGGCAGGAAGAGCGCATTATGTCCCATGACACCGAGATGCGTAACCTGATGATCGACAGGACCAATCTTTCCATGACCGTATCAGTAGTACAAAAGGAGCTTGATCGGATCTCACAGGAGATTGCCAGGGAAACAAAAGGGCTTGAGGAGGAAGAAGCCAGGCTTGAGAGTCTGCGCTCAGAGGTTTATAAGATCAGGGAAGAACGCGGGGAATTACTCCGGCAGCAGGATCTGCTTATCGAACGATCCAGGATGCGAAGTGCCGAAAAAGATCGCCTTACGGCCCGAATTGTTGCGGTAGAGAAGGATATCCAGGAGAAAGATGAAGATATTTCTGGCCTTGGAATAGCATTGTCCAGGCTTATGGAGGAGAAACAGGAGTATGACCGGAAGATGGCCTCTCTTGATACCGCCCTTTACACAAAACGTGAAGAACATGACCGGCTTATCAGGCAGATAAGGGATCTCAAGGTGGAGATTGGGAGGAAAGAAGCTCAACAACAGGCGCACGGACGATATAGCAGGGCAATGGAAGCTGTTCTTGGGATGGAAGGAGTATATGGCACCATAGGGGATCTTGCAACATGCAGGCCTGAACATGCTTCAGCATTAAGTATTGCTGCAGGCGGGAAGATCCACTTTGTTGTTGTTGAGACAGACAAGATAGCTGCTGATGCCATCAGGTACCTGCAGGAACATAAGTTAGGAAGGGTAACTTTCCTCCCGCTAAATAAGTTAAAGCCAAGGCCTCTACCCTCTCCCTTCCATGGACCTGATGTCCTGGGGTTTGCCCTTGATCTGCTTGATTATGATCCCCGTTTTGATGCTGCATTCAGAGTTGTATTTGGTTCGACGGTTGTAATTGACACACTTGAACATGCAAGAAAACGGATAGGTTCTTCACGCATGGTCACCCTGGATGGTTCACTGCTGGAACCATCAGGAACGATGACTGGTGGAAGTGTGAAGAAAGAGACCGGTGGGTTTGGCACTTCAGTAGATGAGGTTAAACATCTCTCATCAGAACTTGCTCTTCTTACAACAGAAGAACAGGCATTATCTGAGTCATTGAAGACTGATACTTCTGAGCGTGATGCTGTCCAGGGCAGAAGGCTTGAACTTGAGGGGACGATAGTCAGGGCAAGAGGTCAGCTTGAGTCTTCAGAGTCAGCAAGGATCAGCCTTAACTCAGAGAGGGATTCGCTTCTTAAACAACGTGATGAAGCCGAAGGAGAGGCAGGAAGTTCTTCTGACCTTGCAAAGGTGGAAGCGGAGATTGAAGAGAAGAATCAGGCTTTAAACGATATTCAGACAGAAATACAAAAAATCACCGCCCACCTGTCTGAAACTGGTATTCCTCTTTTGTATGAACAGCGTGATGAAGCTGAAAGGCAGATTGCCGAGATCCAGAGGCGTTTACACAACAAAGAACAGGAATTAACGGAAATACGCATGGAACTTGGATTTGCCCGGAAGAAAGTGGAAGAAGAACGCCAGGAGATGGAACATATCCGTGACCAGATTAAAAGGTTTGAAGAGGAGATACGCGAGTGCCAGGATGAAATCTCTAAAAAAGAACAGGAGATTAAAGATACCGAAGAACTGTCAGCACAGTTTTCAAAGGAGATTGAAGGGCTTAGATCAGAAAGGTCAGAACTTTCAGGTAAGGCCGATTCATTGGATCTTGAGATACGCGAGTTATCAGGGAGAAAGGATCGGATTTTGCTGATAATTGAGAGTATGGAGGAGAAGTTAACTGCACTGAAGTCTGAAATAGCCCAGCTTGTGAATGAAGCTGGTGAATGCACGACTGACTTGTCTGAAGAGGAGATTGATGCCAGGTCTCAGGAGACTGTAGCAGCCATCGAACAACTTGGCGATGTCAACATGCGTGCAATTGAAGAGTACGATCAGGTTCATTCAGTTGTAGTCGAACGAATGACAAGGGTTGAAACATTGCAGCGTGAGATGACGGATATCAAAGATCGCATAGAATTTTTTTCCCGGAAAAAATATGAAGCTTTTAACGAGGCTTTTTCATCAATAGATTCAAATTTCAGGGATATCTTCTCCAGGCTTACCATGGGAACCGGGGAGCTCAGGCTTGAAAATCCCGATGATCCTTTTACCGGCGGCCTGTCTTTTGCGGTCCAGCCCAGGGATAAGAAAGTTCACCATCTTTCTGCGCTCTCCGGTGGTGAAAAGTCATTAACAACCCTTGCATTTATCTTTTCAATTCAAAAATATATTCCAGCGCCTTTTTATGCATTTGACGAGGTAGACATGAACCTGGATGGTGCGAATGTAGTCAGGATTGCAGAAATGATAAAAGAGCTCTCTGTTTCATCACAGTTTGTAAATATCTCTCTTCGAAAGCCGATGATTGATACGGCTGACAGGATTTTGGGAGTAACTATCAGGCCTGATAAATCCAGTCTTGTTACCGGGGTGAGCATCGATGAATAATGATCCTGTTGAAATTCTGGTCAGGATGGCTGAAAGGGGTGAAATTGACCCATGGAATATTGACATCACCGAAGTTACTGACCGGTTTTTTGCTGAAATGGAGAAAGAGGAGTTATTAGATCTCCGTCTTTCAGCAAGGACCCTTTTATATGCAGCAACACTTCTTCGTATCAAATCAGATTTTCTTAAAGAACCAGTCTTTGAAGATGAAACGGTGGAGGATGATGGGGGCTCTGTGACTGATTTTTCGGAAGAGGAGGATTCATCCCGCGTTCACAATCCTGTCCTGTTCCTGGAACGTGAGATAAATCGGCGGCTTGAACGAAAAAGTATGAGAAAACAGCCGATAACTCTTTATGACCTCATCAACCTGCTTCGTAATGCAGAAAAAGAGGAGCGAAGGCGTCAGCGGGAAGTATGGAGCTATGATGACCCTGTATATACTGAAGATGTGGTCTCCATTGCGCATGAAGAGTCGTATCAGGAGAATGCATTGGAAGTCCTGGCCTGTTTTGCCGGATGCCTCACCCCTGGCCGCAAAGTTACACTTTCAGAGATTGCAAAAAGACTGTCCTGGCCTGTGGTTCATGTTTTTATTCCGCTGCTGTTCCTTATGCATGAAGGACACCTGGAACTTTTCCAGGACAGTTTTTTTGGTGAGGTGTATATCGAACCAGGTTTGATAACTTGTGCGGCAGATCAGCTCTGTTCCCATGCTGGCGTTGATTGAATCTGCGCCCTGGAACGATGCCCGGACAATTCATATTCAGCATTTACTGGCATTATTAGCCAGATCATAAAAAAATCCGTAAAAAATTATTTTTCATAATCACAAGTGAATCGTTAACCTGGAAATTGTGACATTGATCTGGATGTTCTTATGGATCAAAAAGCAGTTATGTATATATGTGAGTTTGATCAACTATTATATCCCACACGCTTCCTGAATCATCAGGAGCCGGCGGTCGTGGAAGTTTTCTCTTTGGTTAGTGCTTTAGAAAAGTATATAACCTTTAGAGATTAACGTAAGAGGCCGTTTTAATGGAGATCCGAGT
>JAAYPD010000331.1 GCA_012520015.1 Methanomicrobiales archaeon | reverse complement strand
GATCCATACATCTTTTGTATGAATGGAAAATTCGGTAAAAAAATCATATTCAAGTTGAAAGCTACCTCTTCAAATGTTTTTCACTCAAAAATCAGCCCACGCCGCGAGTGAACTTGACATTTTAGAGATAAAATTGTTGTAATTTCAAACCTTCTGCATAATCCCGGGTGTCCTATAACTGCCTGGGCCATGCACGTTTAAAACCAGCTCTCACGGGTCTTCTGCTTCTCTTTTTTTGATATCTTATCAAGAACAGGCTCCACCCTGCCAGGTGAAAACCCGTGCTCATCACACAGGAATGACCATATACCGTCACGATCTATAGGGCCGGTATCAGTTGAGTACGAATCAGTAACAGGAGGATTCATAAAAAATTCCCGGATCGGTTCAGGATCAAAATCCGGCAGCTTTTCCCGTACCGTCGTTTCAAAATCGCCTGACTTCACCTTTTTAAGTCCGGTCTTTGCCCCAATCCCACGGATTCCAGGATTAAAGTCTGTACCGGTAAGAATGGCTACCTCGATGAGCTGTTCCCTTGTTATCCCAAGGTTTTCAAGCACTTCAGAGAGGAGGACACGTTCAGGCTGGACGGTAACAACTCTTCCATGAAACCTTCTCTTCCCTGATATAGTCAGGTTCCTGACAAGGACAGGAGTTCCAAAAAGCAGGGTATCATAATCCTGGGACACGACATAGTCAGCATCACCCCTCCCAGCCATGTATGCAGCCTGCGCCTCTGCTTCAGATGGAGCATTTATGACCGGCAGTCCCATCAGCCGGATAAGTTCCCTTGCGGAGGAGAGGATGTACTCGTCAACTGCAGAACTGGACATGGCATACCTGAATGCGCCGGCAAGGTCACCTTCTCTTTTGGCCTGGTCCCATTTTACTTTGGACTCCTCGCGAATCTCCTTCCTTTCCTGGATGGTCCTGCTCTTCATATCAGGCGGTTGACCATCAAAGATGAAGACCGGACGGATACCCTGGGTCAGGAAGTTAGCAGTCCGGAAGAAGAGGCCGGAAAGATGCGAGGTTATTCTTCCCTCCCCGTCCATGAGCGGTGTGCCATCCGGTTGCCGTATTATGGACAGGAACTGGTACAGGGCATTGTAGGAATCGATTGCGGCAATACCTTTCAGTTCATCATTACCAGCCGGCCGTTTAAACCCGGTTAAAATGTCCCTAAGTGCTACACCCATGGTCAGCCTACCGGTATATCCTTCTGGATAGTTCTGACTGAAAGTCCATCATCGCCCTTTTTGATTCTTCATATCTCCGCTTCATATCCAGTGCCTGATTATCTACTGCCTGATGGATAATTCTGCCCTGGAATTTTACACCAGCCGTAAGGTTTTCTACCCTTACCAGGATATACCAGGTGAGGAAAATTATCGGAAGAGTTATCAGGAGCAGCCCGATAATCGCTTCAACTGGAAACCTGAAAGCAGAACCTACCAGGATACATCCACATGATACCAGGAGGAGAGGGATTATCCCGGCCAGAAGGATCCGATCATCCATATATTCAGATAGGTAGTTCTCCCATGATTTAAGTACTGGTTATCATGAGATCAAAGGAACAAATCCGGGAATATCTTGCCATCCTTGCAATGCCGGTAATGCTCCTTGCTGTTGAGACAGGATCTGTTCTCCTTGCAGCACCGATGTCCGCGTCAGGATATGCGGTCTTTGAAGACCCCCAGTCCATCTCAAACCCGGTGTGGTTTATCGCGATGCTTCTTGGGTTCACGGCCCTTATGCTTATCCTGATAAAATATAAGTTTAAACGGATCCTGGGCTGGATAATAAGGATCTCCCTTTTCATTGCATATATTTACGTATTCTCAGGGTTACTGGCCCTTGTTACCCAGGAAGGCCCGGCTTTATTCCTTGGCGTGGCCCTGGCAGGGGTCGCTACCCTGCTGTTATGGAAGTATCCTGAATGGTACGTCGTTGATATTCTTGGCGTTTTACTTGCCGCAGGAGTTGCATCAATGTTTGGGATATCACTTGAACCGATCCCTGTGATACTCCTTCTTATCCTTCTCGCGGTATATGACGCGATATCTGTATACAAGACAAAGCACATGCTTACCCTGGCAAATGGAGTCATTGAAGGTAAAATGCCCATAATGGTCGTAGTTCCGAAAAAAGAGGGATACTCATTCATCCGCGACGGGATTGGTGGTAATATTGACACGATAAAAACAGATGATGAAGAACCAAAACATGACCGTGCAGCATACCTGATGGGTCTTGGGGATCTCATTATGCCATCAATTCTGGTGACTTCTGCCTGTGTATTCACACCTGGAGGAGGAGTCGGAATATTCAGCCTTACGGCAATGGGAACCATACTTGGATCCCTTGCAGGACTTGGTATCCTCATGCGTGCGGTGTTTTCCGGCAGGCCACAGGCAGGACTTCCCCCCCTGAACGGAGGGGCAATAATTGGTTTCCTCATGGGATGGTTTATGATGACCCTGTAACCATTGATCATTAACACCAGTATATGTCCCGGTATGTAATTGAGGCCAAAGACCTTACAAAGCGTTACCGTGACCTGACGGCAGTTGATTCGATCTCCTTTTCAGTAACCAGGGGGGAACTGTTTGGCTTTCTTGGACCGAACGGTGCTGGAAAAACAACAACCATGAAGATGGTTCAGTGTGTCTCTCCAAGAACTGGTGGAAAATTAAGAGTGTTCGGAGATGATCCTGAAACTTCCGGGAGGATCATCCGTAAGAGGATTGGAGTAGTCCCACAGGAGACAAACCTGGATCCTGACCTGTCGGTTTTTGATAACCTGACTGTATATGCCCGGTTTTTTGATATCGGCAGGGATGATGCACTAAAACGTGCTAAAAATCTTCTTGAGTTCTTTGAACTTGAGGGGAAAAAAGATACTATTATCGAGAAACTTTCAGGAGGAATGAAAAGAAGACTGCTTCTTGCAAGAGCCCTTATGAACAATCCGGACCTGCTAATCCTTGATGAGCCAACAATAGGGCTGGACCCGCAAGGCCGCCATCACATCTGGGAAAAACTTCTGAAATTGCGTGCAGAAGGACACACCATCGTTTTGACGACGCATTATCTTGACGAGGCTGCCAAGCTTTGTGACAGGCTTGTGATAATGGATCATGCCAAAATTCTGGTGGAAGGATCTCCAGATGCACTTGTCAGAACCTTTATCGGGATGGATATAGTCGAGACAGATAAAAGTGACCAGGTGACCAGGTACCTGGACTCGATAAATATCTCTTACGGGACTGGTGGAGAGATGATACAGGTTCGCACTGATAAACCCCGTGAGTTGGCAGACAGGTTAACTGAACAGTTCAGGGAGATCCGGATAATCACCCGTCCGGGGTCACTTGAAGATGTCTTCTTAATGCTGACCGGGAGGGGGCTTCGCGAATGAGAATTAAGATCCATGAAATAATTGGAATTATGTTCATTGGTGTATCCAGGGTCTGGTTTCGCAATGCATTAGTATTTCGAAGAAATATCCGTGTGAACCTGATCCCACCGTTCATAGAACCTCTTCTTTACCTTGGAGCGATCGGGTTTGGGATCGGAGCATATATCACCGACATTGAAGGAGTTCCATATATCAGGTTCATTGCTCCTGCAATCCTTGCTGCATCGGTGATGAATGCTTCCTTTTTTGAATGTGCGTACGGGACTTATGTCAGGATGTATTATCAGAAGACATTTGATGCACTGCTTGCGACACCAATAACCATCCAGGAAGTGATCCTGGGAGAGATCTTCTGGGGGGCAACACGAGGATTGATCTCTGCCCTGTCAATAAGCATCGTGCTCCTTCTGCTTGGACTTGCCTCTCCTGTCGGATTACTTATTGTACTTCCTTTCTCATTCCTTGCAGGGGTATTATTCTCCTCAATAGCGGCGTGTTTTTCAGCAGTCTCACCCTCGATAGATACCATGTCATACCCGGCAACCCTCTTTGTTGCCCCAATGTTCCTCTTCTCTGGAACCTTTTTCCCTTTGCATCTGCTCCCCCAGATCGTTCAGGTTCTGGCCCTCTTGCTTTTACCGCTCACCCACGTGGTAAGTCTCATCAGGGGACTTTTAACGGAAACTTCTGTACCTCTTTGGGCATTCAATATTTCATGGATTGTTATGGGAACAATAATATTTTCATTCCTGGCTATCCGACTCTTTAAACGGAGACTGGTTGTATGAAAGAAGACCCGGAAGAACTGAAAAGAGAGCTGATTGATGCAGCGAAGAACTGGCTTGCTATCGATGGATTATGGTTTTTGGAGATCGAAAAGAGATACGGGCTTGATATTGCTCTTGAATGTGATATTGCCGCCTGGAAAGAGTTCTCCAGGATCGAAGCTGAACGGATAATGAATCGTCTTCGTCTTCCTCCATCCGGGGGGCTGGAGTCATTGGAGACTGCTCTTAATCACAGGCTATTCTCACTCCTTAACACTTATGAAATCCGAAAACCCATGCCAGGAGTCATGGAATTATTCATGACCACATGCAGAACCCATGCAGCAAGGGAAAGGAAAGGGCTGCCATTATTCCCCTGTAAGACGATCGGCCTTGTTGATTACGAGATATTTGCTCATACCATCGACCCTGGAATAGAGGTTGAATGTATAGCATGTCCGCCTGACATCATGGCCAGGTCATATCATTGTGGATGGCGGTTCACAATAGCCAAAAATTACCAGAAGTAGTAAGCTACAGCCTTGACATCACCATCAGGCTATCCAGGGCGCTTTATTCCGGTTTGACTCTTTCTTACGTGTAAGTCCTGATAACTCATGGGATCAGGATAAGATATCTGCTATGAATTGATGAGTAATAATTCAAAAAAAAGACCCTGGTTTTCCAGGGAAATCAGATGTTAAACCTGATTTAATTTACGCAGTCTTGCTGTCTGGTTCTTCTGCTGCAGGTTCTTCTTCAACAGGTTCCTCTGCAACAGGTTCCTCTGCAACAGGTTCTTCTTCAACAGGTTCTTCTTCAACAGGTTCTTCTACAACTGGTGCTTCGGTTGGCACAACGACTGGTGCTACAGGGACTGCTCCAGCTTCAACAACGTTGAATAGTGCGGTTTCCACAACACCGGTAGTGACACCAGAGACACGGACGATGTACTCATCCGGCTTGAAGGTGCTTGCGTCAACGGTAAAGCTCCACTTGTTAAGTCCATCAGTGCCCTGCTGAACCTTGACGGTTCCGGTTGCGCCGTTGAACTCACCACTCTGTGACTTGTCGGTCGGCTTGAATGAGGATGAAGTTACCTCGACAAGCAGATCGTTGTCGTCATACATGAGGTTGGTGGAACCAGTGATCTCGAACTTGGAACCTACAGCCTGTTCACCAATCGGGTTGATGGTGACCTTGGGCTCCTCAACGAGGAACTGCATCTTGGTGTAGATATCATCTACCATTGCTGAGTCAATTGCTTTGACAAGTGCCTCTGCAGCGTCAGTTCCCTGAAGTGCTCCTGCACCACCGATTCTGAAGATTTCAGAGTCGCGGGTTGGGTATGCACCGAGGATCTTCTGTGGTTCAAGTGGGTTGTCTGGGTAGACATCGAACTCATTGTTGTACATTGGGTGCTGGATAACGACGAAGTACTGTCCTGCATAGAGAGATGAAGTTGCAGCGCTCTTGACCTCGTGTTCGAATGTCATGTCATCGTTCACGGATTCAGTTGCGTACAGTACTTTGTTCTTCCCAAGGATCCAGATTGCAACACCCTTTGACGGGTCGCCCTCTGCAGTTCCACGGATGAACATCTTGTCACCCTTTGCAACAACACTTGCGGAAGCGGTTGCCTGGATATACGGTTTCTTGATCACGAGTGAGACAGTGTCATACTGTGCGTCACTGAGGTGATCCTTGTCGCGCGGAGCGCTGACTGCGTAAACGGTGTAGGTACCTGCATCCATCTCAAGGTTGGCGGTCTGCCACTTGAATTCGTAGGTGTCGTCATCCTGAACATCAGCCTGGTCAAAGGATGCCGGCTGGTCATTGTTGACTTCCTTACGTGGGGATTTCAGCATACCACCTGCGTTCGGGAGGTTTGGACCGGTT
>JAAYPD010000330.1 GCA_012520015.1 Methanomicrobiales archaeon | reverse complement strand
TCCGGAGTCATGATACCAGGCTCAAAGGTGCTGGCATTTTCAATTACTCCCTGTGAATGGATACCGCTCTCATGCGAGAAGGCGAACTCTCCAGTTACTGGATAGGTTGGTGGAACCATGATGCCAGAGAAACGCGAGATCATCCTGGAAGTCTCAACCAGCCTTTCGGTGGCAATGCCAGTGTCAAATCCAAAGATTGACTCGATAGTCATCACTGTGCAGGCCAAATCTGCATTCCCTGCCCTCTCACCGATGCCATTCACGGTCACCTGGACCTGGTCAGCACCTGCTTCAACGGCCGATATCGTGTTGGCAGTTGCCATGCCAAAGTCATTGTGGCAGTGGACATCGATGGTGACAGGAATCTTTGGGCGTAGTGCACGGATCATCTCCTGCATAGAGGTTGGTGTTGCAATGCCCACCGTATCAGGCACATTGATGGCGGTAGCCCCGGCACCGACTGCTTCTAAAAAAACTTCAGTCAGCTCCGGTATCCCAGTCCTTGTTGCATCCATGGCGGAAAACAGCACTTTATCTGCATGGTCACGGGCATACCTGACGATCTCCCCGGTAGTGTTAACCACTTCTTCATGGCTTTTCCTGATGGTATGCTTTCGCTGAACCTCTGAAGTGGGGATAAAGACATGCACCATATCAACACCTGCATCGATGCACCGGTCAACATCTGCCTTAACAGAACGGGCAAGGCCACAAACTATGGCATCCAGTCCTTCTGCCGCAATTGATTTTACTGTGGCAAATTCATCAGCCGAGGATGCAGGGAAACCAGCTTCGATAACGTGGACACCTATACCTGATAGCTGATGGGCAATTTCTATCTTATCTGAAAGAGGAAAAGACACACCCGGCGTTTGTTCCCCGTCACGGAGTGTCGTGTCGAAAACAGTAATTCTTCGTCTGCTCTGCTTATCGCTGGAGAAAGCGACCTGCCGCACCAGATGGTACGACCTTCCCTGTCCCTGTTACTTTTTGAGACATGATCATACAGGTGTGAGGTCCTTAATAATGAATGTTTGGATCACTGGTGCAGAGTTGATGGTGCGATCTGCACCAGAAAATTATGAAGCTGGATGATTGTTATGATGTTTGATGTTTATTGAAAATGCCCTGGTGCATATCACGAAGGATAAATGATTTATCCAATGTGTTCATCACCAGGATCAGTTTATCAAAAACGTCAATTACCTGTTATTACAGGAAAGTCGCTTTGTACTATATTTACAGACATCATATCAGACCTGAATTCCTTCCCTTGTTAATGCGTTCTCTATAGCGGTCAATTTCTTTTTGATTTCGGTAAATTCTCTATCCAGATAATTCGCAGAATCCTTTCTTAATCCTTTTATTTCGTCCACGGTATCCTGTTGAAGATGAATCATATGATCCTGCTTCTCAAGCATTCTACCCTGTGTATACAGCATCTCGTCTTGCTTTTCGAGCATTTTGTCTTGTTGTTCAAGCATTTTATCTTGCTTGTCCAGCATTTGGTCTTGCTTGTCAAGCATTTTATCTTGCTTGTCCAGCATTTGGTCTTGCTTGTCAAGCATAACTTTCTGTAAGGATATCATCTCCTGTTGAGATTTTTCTATCCTCAATATGGCTGGGATCCCTTTACATAACTGCTCAAACTGCAGATCCTGAAGATATATTCCAGTTTGAGCAACCTCCCCTTCAAACTCTTCAGATCTGATATCTGATACTTCAGCAAAATCTGGCCTTTTGGAAGAAATGTAGGTAATAAATGAAGATATTGCTTCTTCTTTCTCGTCGAGTGTAATAACTACCTGTTGTTTGCCGTCGCTAAGAACATTTATCGCGAAAAAATGAGTGAACCCATTAACAAGTGCATATTCAAGTAAGAACGGGCGATAGCCCACGTCGTGAACCCGGGGACCTGTGATAATAATTCGTCGCTTCATCTCTATTTTATGTAATGATCAGTGTGTTCATATGTCTTTTCCTTATGATCTCGAAATATTCACAGTATTATGGTTTTTAAAGATTGACTCTTTAAATATTGAAGTTTATGAAAAAAATTCCTTCACAATAAATTTTACTTTTTCCCTGCCTCAATTCCCATATTAAACGCTTTAAGATTCAGGTCAATCGTCTTTGGAGGGACAGTATCTCTTATTGCCTCAAGCAAGGACTCTTTCTTCAGGGGGATTACCGGCGAAGCAGCTCCAAGCATCACGATATTCTGTGTCAGTACATTCCCTGCTTCCTCGGCAATCTCCCTTGAACTGATTACCTTAACCGGCCTGTCACCAAGCATCTCAAGAAGCATCTGCTCTGTCGGTGCCGGCAAATCCTGCATGAAGACTGAAGTAGGCACAACGTACTCCCTGCCAGAGCAGATATACCCTTCC
>JAAYPD010000329.1 GCA_012520015.1 Methanomicrobiales archaeon | reverse complement strand
TAATTAATGGCCATCTGTTTTTTTAAAATTGATTCAATGACATTATTATCTTATAATAATTCAAAATTTGTGCCTTTACCTCTAAAAAGGTTCTTGTGTAAAAAATTACAATCTATGAATTTTTAAACTGCTGTCTTGAGATTCATATGGAGGTGTTCGTGTCATACTGAAACAGGAATTGGAACATGAATATCCAAAAGATAATTTGATTTCTGGTGTTTATAAGGGAAGATATCCGGTTTTTCTTCTAATTCTATAGAAATCAGGTGCTTTGCAACATCTTCAGCAATTTCTATGGTTTCATCAATACTTTTACCCTGAGCGATTAATCCTGGGAGGAGATCACTTGTCGCAAGGTAAAAACCCTCAGGAAGATACGTTATTGTTATTGGAATAATAATTGTTTTCATGAAGATCACATGTTGAATGAATATTCCATTATCTCGTTTATCATAGGATATTCTCATGTGGCTTGTGATATACATATTTTTTTGCGTTTATTACATAAATTAGTTGATGAACGGATAAGTATCTGGATGGAGATGATTATTGTCCCTCCAAAAATCAGGAGTCTTGATCTTTATGTAATCCATCATCGATCCTACCATTTGCAGTTACTACATAGAGTGTTCTGTCGATGAGCATGAGCAAATACGATGTGAAGGGGTCTTAAATTAATAACTTATTCACCAGGGCGATATTGAGATCCCGCTGTATGTTTTCGATGACCTTTGCCGCTTCAGCGGTCCTGATATCTGGTGCACGGTATACTGTCGTCACCAGCCGGTACACCCGGCATAGCATATATATAGTCTTTACATCCATGCCGGATACAATCTTAGTTGTCTTCTCAAGGGTATACTCATCATCATTCGGGTTTATCCGCTCAGGGGAGTACCCGACAAAAAACTATTTTCCACATCTCTTCCCTGACTCCTGAACAAGGACAGGCACAAGGATCTCCTCTGTCACACCCGGATATACCATGGACTCCGGGAAAACGATCGCCCCCTCTTTCAGGTTCTGCCCAACTGTCTTTGCAGCACCCGTGACCGGGTCAAGGTCAGGATCTTTTGCCTTTGTGACCGGAGCAGGGACACAGATCATGATGATATCCGCCTCCAGGGTAGTCTTCGGATCGGTCGTGGCCCGGATCATCGAGCCTGATGCAATGAACAGGTCAGTCTTCCCTCGGTCGATATCAAAGCCGATGATACCACTGGTGCACAGACAAGGGAGATCCATGACGCTACTTGATATGAAAAATATCGGAGTGCAGATTCCTCCTTATGTCTGAACTCCTGCTGACCACATTATTCGGTACGATACCCATTTTTCTCAAAGAAACATGCAAACCATTCATCCCGCTCCTGCTCCTCCTTCGGAATTTGGGAAATGCATGAATCATAGAGGGATCGCAGATCCGGATCATCGGAATGAAGCGCACCCATACCGGTGATATAACCCACCTGTTTTTCACCTGAATAAATCTTCAATGCAACGCACCTGTATACCTTGCATTGAACCGGGCTGGTCTCATGAATGGTGCAGACGATCCTACCGTCATCAATTGGCCGAAGAAAAGGACAGGCATGTGGATGTGCATTGGAAAATTCATCATCATCAAAAAATCTCCTTTTGTCCTCGTCGACTACTGCCTGAAAAACAGTGTTTGTTGAGACACAGGAACAGAAAAAGGAATATGGCCCTATCTTAGCATCAATGACAATATAGTCACCCAGGTACATGCAACACTGACCACATTGAGCACACGTAAAAACCATGTTAAGTATGTGTTTCCGGAAGATATGCATCATGTGATCTAACCTGTGCAGGCACAAGTGGTGCACACAGAATTTAGATCTGCACCATTAACCTTTCCTTTATTTAGTGCCATCTCCTATCTGTTCATGAGTATTATGCGGAGTGATGATGTCAAGGGCGGATATGCCAGGGCTCCGAATCGCTCGCTCATCCGTTCCCTTGGGATAGATGAGAGCGAGATGCACCAGCCCTTTATCGGTATCGCAAACTCCTGGAACACCATCGTTCCAGGCCATACCCATCTCCGCCTTCTTGGTGAACGGGTCAGGGAAGGGATTGCTGCCGGGGGCGGGACTCCTTTTGAGTTTAATACCATCGGTATCTGTGACGGTATCGCCATGGGCCATGAAGGGATGAGATACTCTCTTCCATCGCGGGAAAATATTGCAGATTCTGTCGAACTCATGATACAGGCACATAAATTCGATGGGATCGTGTGTATCTGCACCTGTGACAAGATAGTTCCAGGCATGCTTATGGCTGCAGGAAGATGTAATATCCCTGCAATCATCCTTACCGGTGGAAATATGCTCCCAGGTAACCTCCACGGCTGCGAACTCTCTCTGACCGATGTCTTTGAAGGAGTCGGAAAGGTGGCAGGGGGAGTTATGACAGAAGATGAGCTCAGGGAACTTGAGGCGGCTGCAATGCCTGGATGTGGTTCATGCCAGGGACTTTACACCGCAAACACGATGGCATGTATGACAGAAGCCATTGGCATGTCCCTTCCTGGCTGCGCTGCAACTCCGGCAGTCTATGCAGAAAAACTCCGGCTTGCCTACCGGTCGGGAAAACAGATAATAGATCTTGTGCAAGGACAGGTCCTCCCAAGGGACATAATAACAAAGGCAAGTCTTCGTAATGCCATCCGGGTTGACATGGCTCTGGGTGGTTCGACCAATACCGTCCTTCACCTGATGGCCATCGCAACCGAGGCAGGAATTCCATTCGACATACAGGAGTTTAATAAAATATCAGAGCAGGTTCCACATATTGCAAAGATGATGCCTGGTGGCCCTTATTCAATGCAGGCACTATATAATGCAGGAGGAATACCAGCAGTCTTCAGGCAGATACGGAGACATCTTGAAAATTGTCAGACCGTTTCAGGAAAAGACATCTTATCCATCGCGGATTCGGTCCGCTACGTGGATGAGTCGGTCATCAGGCCGGAACATTCACCAGTTCACCAGAGCGGAGGCCTTATGATCCTGACAGGAAACCTTGCACCAGACGGGGCGGTAATAAAGAGTGGTGCAGTGCAGGATGAGATGTGGAGGCATACCGGGCCGGCCAGGGTCTTTGATGGGGAAGAACCTGCAATGAAAGCAATTTTGGCCAGGGAGATTAAGGAAGGAGATGTGGTCGTCATCAGGTATGAAGGACCAAAAGGCGGACCTGGAATGCCTGAAATGCTTTCACCTACCTCGGCAATTGCAGGACTTGGATACAGCAGGGTAGCCCTGGTTACTGACGGAAGATTCTCCGGAGGAACCCGTGGGCCATGTATCGGACATGTAACTCCGGAAGCTGTTGAAGGCGGGCCAATCGCTTATGTCCATGATGGTGATCATATATCCATTGACCTTTTTTCAAAGTCGATAAACCTGGATGTCACTGATGAAGAGATAAAAAAGCGCAAGGCTGGATGGAAATCACCTGAAAGAACACTTGGCGGAGTCCTTGCAAGATATGCCGCGGCAGTCGGGCCTGCAAGCCATGGTGCAGTACTGCAGAAAATTTCATAACCACCTGTTTTTTTAATTCTTGCGGATATTAATCCGGCTGTAAGCACCAGGTGTAAAACTAAACATATAACTCCTTTCATCTCCAATCAGGTAAATACTATGGAAAAGTCCATCGATGAGATCAACCGGCGTATTCGTGACGGTTCTGCCCGGGTGGTCACTGCCGATGAGATGCCTGACATCGTCAGCGAGCTCGGAGAAGAAGGAGCACTCCAGGAAGTGGATGTAGTAACCACCGGAACCTTTGGTGCCATGTGTTCCTCAGGTGCATTTTTGAATTTCGGTCATGCAGAACCTCCAATTAAGATGGAACGAATCTGGCTGAACGATGTTGAGGCTTATGGCGGTATTGCAGCGGTGGATACGTACATCGGTGCGACCAATAAGTCAGTAACAAGGATGGAGAGCTATGGTGGAGCTCATGTTATCGAGGACTTCATCTCTGGCAAATCAATTGAGCTTCGTGCTCAGTCTTCAGGTTCGGATTGTTATCCACGAAGGAGTATCACGACCGAGCTAAGACTTGAGGACCTGAACCAGGCAATCATGGTAAACCCACGAAATGCCTACCAGCGATATGATGCAGCAGTCAATACCTCGGAGGATACTCTTTATACTTACATGGGAACCCTTTTGCCCCATAATGCAAACGTAACATTCTCAGGAGCTGGAACATTAAACCCTATATGCAATGATCCAAACCTTCGTCTTATCGGAAGTGGTGTTCCCATCCTCCTTGGAGGGGCCCAGGGCATGGTTATCGGTGAAGGAACCCAGCACTCATCAGCCGGGAGCTTTGCAACCCTCATGACTACCGCAGACATGACCGAGATGAACACTGATTTTCTCAGGGCTGCGATAATGTACAGGTACGGCCCGACTCTCTACCTTGGTGTGGGCATTCCACTCCCCGTACTTGACATTGAAACAGTCAGGCGTACGGCAGTCCGTGATTCGGACATAATGATAAGTATCAAAGACTTCGGTGTTCCTTCACGAAGCAGACCGGTAATCGGCCAGGTCAGTTATGCTGATCTGAAATCAGGGACAATCGAGCTGAATAACGAAGAGATAACAACCTCGTCACTATCATCATTCCGCCGGGCAAAGATGGTGGCTAATACATTAAAACGCTGGATTGAAGAGGGGCAGATGACACTTTGCCTTCCGACAAGGTTTATTGACACCTCGAAACAGGCAAAACCTATGCGGGAGACGAGGAAGGTGGTTTTAGTACAGGAGATTATGCAGCGAAAAGTTGTCACTATAAAGGAAGGCCAGGAAATTACTGAAGCTGCCAGGAAGCTCCTTAAAGGAGAGACAAACCACTTACCGGTCCTGAATGAACAGGGACGGCTTACAGGAGTTATTACTACCTTTGATATTGCCAAGGCAGTCGCAAGACCTGAACGAAAAGTAAAAGTTCAGGACATTATGACCAGGAATGTCATTACGACACAGGCTGATGAACCAATTGACATTGCAGCGCAGAAACTGGAACATCATCGTATCAGCGCACTTCCGGTCGTTGATGCTCAGAACCAGTGTATTGCCATTCTTCATGCAAGTGACCTTGGCAAATTATTCAAACCAGGCGGGGGGAGACCATGAAATTACTGGTCAGGCTCATCCATGACAGCAAACCTATCATTGCCCAGGTTGTAAAGGACACAGGAGTCCTGATTAATGTAGACAGGGCAAGATCAGATGCTCATGAAGGGGAGGAAGCACTTGTCGATGTCCCGGACGAAGCCTGCATCCAGGTTAGCGACCGAATGAGAAGCCTTGGTGCTGAAGTCAGGATACTGGAAGAAGGGATAAGGCATGACGAAGAGGAATGTGTCGACTGCGGGGCATGTATCTCAATCTGCCCGAAAAAAGTCTTTTCCTTTGATAAAGACTGGAAATTGCAGGTTGAAACAAAAAAATGTATACTATGCGGGCGGTGCATCATCAGCTGTCCCCATTCAGCATTGTCTTTAAGTTATTAAACTGAATGACAATCCGTCATCATTTTGAACTCAGGGAGACTGTTGCCACGATCCTTGCCGATGATGAAGAAGTAATAGATGTGGCCTGTGAAGGGATTCGTAAGGCAAGGCATGAAATCGAGAGATATATAATTCAGGACCCTTTTTTTAATTTAAGCCTGGAACCACTTGTCATAAAAGACGGACCAGGCATTATTCTGAACATGGCTTTTGCTTCATCAAAAGCTGGTGTAGGACCTATGGCTGCTGTCGCCGGAGCCATTGCCCAAGCCGGGGTAAGTGCAGCAGAAGAAAAGGGGGCCACTTTTTGCATTGTTGATAATGGGGGAGATATTGCCATGATAACAGACCGATCGGTCAGGGTCGGCCTTTATGCCGGCAGCTCATCCTTATCAGGGAAATATGCATTTCTAATCCCCTCTAAAAAGGAGATCTTCGGTATATGTACTTCCTCGGCGACTGTTGGTCACTCACTTTCATTTGGAACGGCAGACAGCGTTACTGTATTCTCTTCTGATCCGGTTCTTGCCGATGCCGTAGCTACTGCAGTCTGCAACTTACTGTCAGTTGAAGATCAGTCATGTCTTAATGATATCGATCCACAGATAGAAGGAATTTTTGCTGTACTTGGTGAACAGAGTATCTCCTGGGGCATAGTTCCTCCAGTCATCAGGATTGAGAGTCGTGAGGAACTCATTACCGCAGGAGGCTTAGGCTTTTTCCCTGGTAAGTCAATATGAGGTATGATAAAGCATGACCAACATTACCAAGATTATTGTGACACTTGACTTTCTCGAGTTCCCTGATACATACACATGCAGGGGCGGAAATAGAACCCCGGCTATAAACATTAAAAATCTGGATGCCGGGTCGGTAGCGATCATGGTGTTTAACCCTTTCATAAAAACATGCTGCTCTTTCACCCCATGGATTATCTGGAACCTGCCGCCACTTTCCCGTATCCCGGAAGGAATACCAAAAGAGCCAATAGTTACATATCCTGTGCAGGCAGTTCAGGGAAAAAATGATTATGGAACCATCGGGTATCATGGACCATGCCCACCAGATGGTGAGATGCACAGGTACCAATTCAGAGTATATGGACTTGACAGCATGCTTGATCTGCCACCAGGTTCAGGAAAAGATGAACTAATTCAGGCGATAAAAGGCCACGTTGTTCAATATGGAGAGACCGTGGCTTTGGCACGGTAACCTGCCCGACTGTTGATCTTCAGTGAACTGAAAGCTCTGGTTTTAATAAAGCTGCAGAACTATCAGCCATCTCCGGGACCGTATCAACAACCATCGGCTGGACTGCACCTGGTCTATGGCTCTTTACCGGACATTTCCAGAACGGGTATGGGCACTGACGATGGCATTTCTCTTCAGAGCACACAGGCATCCCGTGAAGAAACCACAGGTACAGGCAATGTGGACGGTTAGGAACTTTCTTACTCTTTACAGTCACTCAGCACCGACTTCCTGCTGTTATCATTAGTATATTTTCTATTAGAAGACTTTTAAGGTTTCGAAATCATGTAACTCGATTTCAGCCAGCATATCGGTTCCTGACGGCCAAAAAAACTGCCATTAAGGCTGCAACTGTTGCAACACTATTCATAATCCCGGATCTGGTTGGCAAAGGTCTCGGAGTCTCTACAGGAGGCGTAGAAACTGCCATGGTAACAGGGGCCTCTAAAGGATTTAATAAAGCGGATATGCTGACGGTCTGTTTATCATGGACATTAACCTTGCACAAGTAATCTATGTAACCTTCCTTTCGGACAAGTAATGTATGTTCTGCCAGGGGAACACCACTCAGTGTAAGCGGTGTAAACCCACGATATTCATTATCCAGGAATACCCCCGCCCCGGATGGTTCTGATTGAACATATATCAGGCCCGTTTTCTGGTAACGTTCCCCGATTCTTACCATGTCAACTTCGACATAAGTTGTTCTCCCTTTTGAGATGTATACATCCTCTGAGTAATCATAATATCCTGAATATTTCAGGCGAAGGGTGTAGGTCCCGGGCCTGATATTATCAAGTGTCAGGTAACCAGAGTATGGAGTATAGCCCCTGAACCTGTTATCAAGATAGACTTCAGCCTGATGCGGTGTACTGGAAACCTTCAGTGTGCCATCAGTGTATGAATAATGACCCCAACTCCGGTCATATTTATCATAATACGAGGGACGATAGTGATGGTCATCATACCACCTGACCGAAGGAGCCGGTTCATAGTACCTGTACACAGGGTAACTAACCGGTGGAGAGTATTCACGGGGGGGTGGATTATAAACAGGTTCAGGTTGAGGAGGATATTGTGGATAGTAAGGCTCTGCAACTCTTGTATCCTGGTACTGAGTCATTACAGGAATCATCTGCACCGGTTCTTCATAGGTTCCTGTACCTGGAGAGGGAGGAGATGACGGATAAAATGGTTCTGCAATACCTGTTCCCTGCTGGTTATAATACATAGCATCTGCCTCCTCACATGAGGCGGTGCAGGTGATAACGGATACCATGCAGATAAAAATCAGAAAACAGACCTTTTTATTTATAAACCGGAACATGGATTTCCCTCTTGAAAAATATCTATAGTCAGTATTTCAATAATGATAGATACACCTTCAGGAATATATAGCATGTTGAAACAATCAGCGATGATAAAGATAAGTCTTCAAAAAACTATGAAAGGTAATCTGTTTACCAGTTAAGGTCCCGGAATTTCTAATAAGAAAGGTTCATCTCATTTAATTGTCCATATGCCAAAAGAACCGGATTTAAAAGATCATTCAACTGCATTTCAGTATCCAGGGAAGTGGAACTTTTTGAGACTGATGATCATTTTAATAGCCACAACTCTCCTTTTCTGCAAGGTATCTGGGGACCTAAGCAACTCATTAAACACTTCTCCCGGAACAGGGCCAGGAATTATTTTTCCACAGGATTTACAGGCAATTGATGACGAGGTAAAGAATTCACTCTTCCATGCAGAACAGGAAATTGCATATCTCCTCTCTATCCCTGTCGATGAAAGGAATGAAAATAATACGATAATCAGGCTTGAAGAGATTCTCACAAAGATGGATTTAAGCCTGCTCAAATACAGGGCACTTGCCAGACTATATCCAGATAAGGATCTTCAGAATGCTGCATTCATGGCAACAGAGAAACGAAATGCATTCATCCGTGATATCGGCTTGAATGATGATCTGTACCATTTAATAAAAGAGGTCAGTCCGAAGTCAGAGTACGGAAGATGGTTACATGCCCAGGAGATAAAATTTTTCAGTTCCAACGGGGCAGGGCTCACTGCCGAGAAAAGAAGAGAGCTGGTATCCCTGCACCAAAGACTTGAATCACTGCAGAATCAGCACCTGAAAAATATCAGGGAGAACAGACCAGTTACTGAAAATATCGATATCTTATCAGAGACCTTGATCCTGCGAAACAAGATAGCAACTCTTCTTGGATATCCAGCCTGGACAGATTATAAAGCTGATATGCAGGGATGGGAGATGAACAGCACCGGTATCTCATCCCTGCTTAACGAAATAACACCGCTTGTAAAAGAATGGGTTAAGCCTTTGGTTGATGAGCTTCTGCAGATAAAACAGACAAAAAACCCGGGAGAGAGTTTTATATATGATTATGAGGTGGAGACCCTTATCGCATCATCGAATAGCGAAACACATCCACATGAGAGAGAGTTTTCATTACCATTTCACCAGGTCATATCCAGATCTCTCTCACTTATTTCCTGCCTGCTTGGTGTCAGAACAGAACAGATTACCAATTCCAGTTTGTACTCACCAGGAGTCCTCCTATTCAGGGTATCAGACGAAAAGACCTGTGAGTCTCTCGGATGGTTTTACCTTGACCTGAGAGATCGTGAGGAAAAACCCGCTGAATGGATGACGGTCATGATTACCGGAGATGGAAGTAAAGAATGTAGTGGTGGTGGTGATGTAAACTTGTCCGGAAAACCAGCACCGGTTTTTATTGTAAGTGGAATTGTTGATGAATCAAAAGGCCACCCGCAATTTGGTAAGGAGGAGTACACCCTGCTGTTTCATGAGCTTGGTCATGTCTATACCAGGATCTTATCAGAGTCAGGATGGTCAGCACAGGCCCCTGAAACTCTCCCGGTTGAACTGACCGAGGCATCATCCCATCTTTTTGAATATCTTGCATGGACTCCGGAGTTCCTTTGTATAATGACTGCACCGGATGGCATGGATTCTGCCCGGAAGGATTGTAAAACATCAGAAGAATCTGCAATGAACGGCCCCTTCTCTCCAAGGCATCTATGGAGCCTTGGAAGAGACATGGTAATCAGCAACCTGGAATATCAGCTTATGAATACATCAGGTAATATCTCATTTGGAGAGATATATTCAGGGATATTTACCGACATCACCGGGGCTGAAGTTACCGACGAGGGAGGATATCTCCTGCGTCACCCTCATTTTACAGGGGATAATGCTGGTATGTACTGGATATACCCTGCCGGACGCCTTTATGGAGCTTTGATCTACTCAAAATTTGCTGATAATGGGTTTTTTAATCAGACAACTTGGAGTGAGTTTTCAGATTTGATACTGATGCCTGATGGCAGGGCCATCGGTGCGGAAGACAGGGTGAAAAAATTTCTTGATATGGATAATATCAGTATACATGAAGTGGTAAAGAAAAAACCGGACTTGACGGAAAAAGATCTGGCATTTATTCCGGATTGCATCATCAGGACTTATCCCCTGGCCTGAATATTAGACAGGTATTTTGTCCCCTTACCCTGCCCTGACCCCCTTATTTCCACTGGAGCGCGAAATAATTCAGCGTAATTTTTAATTTTGTCGATTGGTTGCGTTAAGTTTTCTAAGATAGAATCAAACATTTTATAAAAAACCAGGAAGGTCAGTACGGGTGCCATATAGTGTAGATCACTTACCGCAAGAGAGAAAGAATATTTAAATTGGAACTGATTTCTACCAAATTTTTCCATCAGACGAAAATTTTTTGAAATTTTATTGGCGCGTCTGGAAAAACTGTCAGTGAAAGTCCATGTGCTCCATCACTAACTTGAAGTTAATGTTCAAATAAAAATCAAATTCTTAAAATTTTACGTATAATCAATTTCGACCTTGAAATTAAAGATTTTTAACTATTTTAGATTGATACATTAATACGACGCGATACAAAAGAATGAGAAAGATATATATAGAACTCCAATGCAACAAATATAGTGAACCCTTATGAACGACCCCGCAGATACTTATCATGAGACAAAATCAGAACTGAATCAGGAAGAAGAGGATAACCTGATTCCGAAAGAATCTCCACCGGAACAGGAAAAAAGTCCACTTGAATTACTCCAGTCAGAGTTTGATGACCTCAATGACAAATATTTGCGGCTTGCAGCTGACTTTGAAAATTTCAGAAAACGCACCGCACGTGACACAGAGCAACAGATTGCACAATCTATCGGGCAATTTGCCCATGACATGCTTGAAGTTGCAGATAGCCTGGACAGGGCCATACAGGCTGAAGGTGGATCACATGAAGGACTTGTTCAGATCCAGAAACTGCTGGCTCAGGTAATGAAAAGACAAGGTATTGATTCATTCGAGTCGGTCGGTGAAAAGTTTGATCCGGCCCGTCATGAAGCCATTGCGGTAATTTCTTCTACGCAGGAAGAAGGAACAATCTGCGATCAGGTCTGCAAAGGATACTGTCTGCAGGATAAAGTCATCCGTCCTGCTAAGGTTATTGTCTCGCAGGGTACAGCACCAGTCGAACAAAATTAATCATTCATATATTGGAACATCATTATGGCAACCGAAAAAATTCTTGGAATTGATCTTGGAACAACAAATTCATGCATGTCCATCATGGAAGGTGGAAAGGCAGTTGTCATCCCAAATGCAGAAGGAGGAAGAACCACCCCGTCTGTAGTTGCTTTCTCAAAAGAAGGAGAGCGCCTTGTTGGCAGCCTTGCAAAACGCCAGGCAATTACCAATCATCAGAACACTGTCATGTCAGTAAAGCGTGACATGGGTACTGCCAAAAAGTTTGAACTCAACGGCAAGAACTTCGCACCCCAGGAGATCTCTGCAATGATTCTGCAAAAGATGAAGACCGATGCAGAAGCATACCTTGGTGAAGAGATTAAAAAGGCAGTCATTACAGTTCCAGCTTATTTTAATGATGCACAAAGGCAGGCAACAAAAGATGCAGGAACCATTGCAGGTCTTGAAGTTCTGCGTATCATAAACGAACCTACAGCATCAGCACTGGCATATGGAATAGACAAGGAAGATGATCACACAGTGCTTGTCTATGACCTTGGTGGTGGAACATTTGATGTCTCTATCCTGACCCTTGGTGATGGAGTCTTTGAAGTTAAGGCAACTTCAGGAAGCAACCGTCTTGGTGGTGACGACTTTGATAAAAGGATCATTGACTTCCTTGTTGCAGAGTTTAAAAAGAAAGAAGGGATAGACCTCTCAAAAGATCCAATGGCAATGCAGCGGCTTCGTGATGCTGCAGAGAATGCAAAGATTGAACTATCCCAGACCCAGAAGACGAATATCAACCTCCCATACATCACAACCGACTCATCAGGGCCCAAGTTCCTTGATATTGACCTGACCCGGTCCCAGTTTGAACAGCTCATCTCTGATCTTGTTGAGAGCACCATTGGACCTGTCAAGCAGGCGCTCTCTGATTCTGGGTTCAAACCAACTGATATAGACCGTGTGCTTCTTGTAGGAGGTTCAAC
>JAAYPD010000328.1 GCA_012520015.1 Methanomicrobiales archaeon | reverse complement strand
TGGTGAGATTGTAGCTGAACCACCCAAGTACACCCTATGGACAAAGGTCAATGGTATCCCTGATAATGCTCAGCTGATGCATGATCTCAAAGAGAAATTCGATAAGAATTACACAGTGAACTTTGAAAATTACGCTGTATTTGATGAACATGTGCACAACCCACGGGCAATTGAAGTGGAAGTAGCGTGAGGGGATAAAAATGAAAACCATAACAATGACCCTGGTACAAGAGCCGGAATTATACCTTGAATGCTACAGTGTTACTCCTGATCAGTTTGCAGGAAAGAGCCTTGCAGAGATTGCAGACCTTCCGGCACATGAAGGGAAGATCCAGTGGAAACTTGGGGATTTTTTTAAGTTTGAAGGAAAAGCCGGTGAAACCGCTGCAGATACAAAGATAGTGGTGAACGGAAATGTCCGAAAGATGAAACGGTTCGGACAGAAGATGTCTGCAGGTGAGGTAGTCATCAACAGCGATGCCGATATGTACATCGGAGGCTGGATGACCGGTGGTAAGATAACAGTAAACGGGAATGCAGATACATTTCTTGGTATTGCGATGGAAGGCGGGGAGATCCTGGTTGAAGGAGATGCCCAGAACTATGTCGGAAGTTCTTACCGGGGAGACTGGCGTGGTATGTCCGGAGGCCTTATCCGGGTGAAAGGAAATGCCGGAAATGATATCGGAACTGCCATGACCGGGGGTACTATCATCATCGAAGGTGATGCATTCATCCACGTTCTGACCCATGCAGAAGGAGGAACAGTTATCATCAAAGGGGATGTTGAAGGTCGTGTGGGCGGCCAGATGGTAAAAGGAGATGCATATGTCTTTGGAAATCTGCTCTATCCACTGCCTGGTTTTAAGAAAGTTGCAACCGTTGAAAAAGAAGTAGACGGAGCAACCTACACTTTTGACCAGTATATTGGTGACCTTGGCGAACGCAAAGTAAAGAAAAAGGGTGAAATTATCTACGGTAATCTCTACCTTAAAAAATAATCTTTTTTACCCTGTCAGGCTCCCGGTTTCGGATATGGAGAGGGAGGATGTAACGGTTACGTTTTTACTTTTTTTCAGATGGAAACAATGTGATACAACATGAGTGATGAGATACAGAATATCCTGAAAATCCCGGAATCTCCGGTAATTGAAATTGTAGATGATCTGGTCCAGGTATACAAGGAATATATGGTCGTTTGCGCTGCCTTGAAATATGACCTGTTTTCATGGCTTTTAGAGCATGGTCCTGCGAATCCTGAAACAGTTGCCAAAGGAACAGGAATCAGGCCTGAATACATGACAAGCCTTCTGGGGATGCTTTATTACCTTGACATGGTCCGTAAAAACGGAGATGAGTATGTTATCTCTCCTGCTGCCAGAATGCATTTTGTCAGGAACAGTCCGTTTTACCAAGGGGATTATATCATGAACATATCCGCAGATGATTCGCCCTGGAAGGATATTGATGTGTTTCTTACACATCCGGAGATGAAAAAGACATTTGACACTATGTCTGTCAAATCTGTTCGTTCAGAGGCGAATCTTGCCCTTCGGGGAACTATCCAGAATGTTGTGAACATACTTAGTAAATGGGACCAGTTCTCCTCTGCCAGAACATTACTTGATATCCAGAGTGGTCATGGTCTGTATGCCATTGCTGCCTGCCAGAATAATCCGGAGATGACAGCAACGGTATTGACCGGAACTTCTGATCCATCTGTAGCTGACGATTATATAACAGAATTTGGAATGAATACACGGATTAAGGTTATTCCAGGTGATATTGAATCATTTGAGGGATCAGGATTTGATATTGTTCTTGCTGCTCACGCACTATATACCTGCTTTGACAGATTGCCTGATACGATTAATAAAATCGCTTCCAAGGTCAACCCTGGCGGTCTTTTTCTATCTAATCACTGGTTTTCCGGCCCCCCGGTGGGAACTGGTATGCAAGGGCTGTATGAACTTGAACTCGCTATCCATAATCGGTATCATCAGCTCCCGGATATCCACGAATTTGAAAAATTGTTAAATGACTGTGGCCTGACCATTAGTCAGTCAGGGGTTATAAGGTCAAGGTACGGAGAATCATCAATCCATATGGCTCAAAAAAGAACATGAACAATTACTTAACAGAGTATGAAGAATAACCATTAAGGATATTATCATGCCCTGCCCGGAACAAGAGGGATATATCCCTTTTAGTACGTTAAAACGGATGAAAGAAATAAATCTGGGAGTTAAAAGTTGAAAAATAAAAAGATTCTCTAAATCTTTTTCTGTAATCAGTTTTAGTGACGATATCCAAAGGCACTCTGACTATGATCGCTTAAGATCAATAGAAGAAAAGTATCGCAGTGGAAAATGGTTAACTCTATGGCAGAACTTCTTATTAAAAACGGATTTGTTTTTGATCCAATATTAGGGATTAAAGGTGACATTGCAGATGTTGCCATTAAGAACGGCAGGATAACTGACAAAGTATCAGACAAGGCAGAAATTGTTGATGCCTCCGGAAAGACTGTGATGGCCGGTGGTGTTGATATCCATACTCATGTTGCCGGCCCAAAGGTCAATGTAGGCCGTGAAATGCGCCCTGAAGACAAGTTTTTTCGTGGAGAGTACAGGGGCGGGGTCCTCAAACAGGGGAAAAGGATGGAGATGGGATTTTCAGTTCCATCCACCTGGAAGACAGGGTACGCATATGCACGTATGGGTTATACTTTCGCAAATGAAGCAGCAATGCCCCCGCTTTTTGCTCCCCATGTGCATGAGGAGTTTCGTGACACACCTATCATCGACCAGACTGCCATGCCAGTATTCGGGAATAACTGGTTCTGTTTTGAATATATAAAAAATGATGAAACTGAGAACAATGCTGCATACATTGCCTGGCTCCTTTCGGCAACGAAAGGATTTGGTATCAAGATTGTAAACCCGGGTGGAACAGAAGCCTGGGCATGGGGGAAGAACTGTTCATCCATCCATGACGAAGTTCCGCACTTTGAGATAACCCCGGCGGAGATTGTCACAGGCCTTATCAAAGCAAACGAGTACCTTGGTCTTCCCCACTCTGTCCACATCCATGGAAACAACATGGGAAATCCGGGAAATTACAAGGATACCCTGGATACCCTGAGACTTACCAGTGGGATTAATACCAGTAACAAATTTGGCAGAGAACAGGTTCTTCATAACACACATCTTCAGTTCCATGCTTACAAAGGTTCATCATGGTCTGATTTTGAATCAGGTGCTAAAGAAGTCATGGACTATGTAAATCAGAACAAGAATATAACTGTGGACATGGGACAGGTTACCTTAGATGAAACCACCACTATGACCTCTGACGGGCCGTTTGAATACCACCTTAACCAGCTTACTCATTTTAAATGGGCAAACCTTGACGTGGAGATTGAGACCGGATCAGGTGTCGTTCCGCATATCTATGACAAAGATGTCAGGACAAGCGGGATCCAGTGGGCAATCGGTCTTGAAATTGCTTTATTTGCTAAGGACATGATGAGGGTTTATATCACCACTGATCACCCTAATGCAGGTCCTTTTACCAGGTACCCAGGAATTATCGCATGGTTGATGTCAGAAAAAGCAAGGCAGGCGACTCTTGATACCATGAAATGGAAGGACAAGGTAATAGATGCAAGTAATATTGCCTCAATGGATCGTGAACTTGGTCTTTATGAGATAGCCCAGATGACAAGGGCAGGGCCTGCAAAAGCCCTTGGTCTCCTGGATATTTATGGAAGCCTTAGGGAGAGATCAGATGGAAATGTCGCGGTATATAACCTGAATGCAGACGAGCTTCCGTCAGATCCCGCCCTTATTGAAGATGCATTCCGGAACACTGCCTATACTGTCAAAGAGGGCGTGATCGTGGTCAGAGATGGCAAAATTGTTGCAGAACCACCAAAACACACCCTCTGGACAAAGGTTAACATGCCGGAAAATGCCCAGGTTATGCATGATATCAGGGAGAAGTTCAGCACCAGTTATTCCATAAACCTTGAGAACTATCCGGTATTTGATGAGAATATCCATAATGCAAGGGCTATAGAGCTGGATGCGAACTGAGACAAAACCGCCATCTTTTCTTTACCCCTGATTGAATGGGAACAATATTAACAGAGAACGAAGAATAACCAGTACGGAAAATATCATGACAAGACCAGAACAGGAAGAATATAAACCATTTGATTCTCTCACTGATGATGAATTAAAGAACGCAATGCAAAAGCACATCAAAATGGGGTACATGCTAAAGTTCCCTGGCAACTCAAAGGAAGCTGATCAGGTGGCACAGGATATTGTAAACCGGCTTACCATTGAGCAGATGAAAGAGATTAATCCAAGCACTTTTTTCTTTCATAAACCAGGGAGTGAAAAGCCAAAGAATCCCTATGAACTGGCCATGGAGGTCCTTGGTGAGTAAATACTCCTTATTTTGTCTGCTCTCTCACAACAACTTTTTTCCCCTGCAAAACGATCGCCAGGTACCTGACCTGTTTCGTGGCTGAAAAGGCATCTACTACATGTGCATCATACTGCTTATCCACGATCCGGCTAATTGCATCCAGGGAAATTATTTCCATGTCTTCCCCGGCAGATATTGATTTAAATTCGATAACATATCCAACCGGGCACCTGCTGGTTCCTGGGATCATGAGAATATCTGCCCTTTCAAAACCCGAATCTGCATTTGACCTGATATCATATACCACCCTCAGGTTTGCCAGAAGGCCAGAAACAAACGCATGAAAAACCGCTTCTGGAAGTTTTGCAAGGTCATACATGCTTTCCAGGTGCAGGACAAGGCTTTGTAACATTAACTGAAGTTCCTGCCCTGGTTTTGCATAGATGAACCAGTCCATGAGTGCATCGAGATCTCCTGATAAAATAATTGTGAATGAATTCGAATGGGTTTTGGGTATAATATTTCTCTCTATAAAGAGCGGAAAAACTTCCACTTTTCCAACCCCTGGTGAATGATTCGCAAGAGAATTTTTCACAGGCACAAAACCGATGGTTTTTCAAGTACCAGGTCACATCCTTAATCTGGGAAAGAGAATGAAAATTATCGGAATTAATGCAAGCCCAAAAGGTAAAGAGAGTAAAACCCTTGAACTCGTAGAGTCAGTCCTAAGGGGATCTGAATCTATGGGTGCTGATACTGAGTATCTGGATCTCTACCAGTATACTATTCAGTATTGCACTGCCTGTGGAACCTGCTATGCAAAAGGAGAGTGCACTCTTTTTGATGATTTCCCCGAACTACTTGAGAAGATGCTGGATGCAGATGGAATCGTTCTCGGTTCTCCCAATTATATCAACTCTGTTTCAGCCCCTATGAAAGCAATGTTTGACCGGATGGCAGACGCAATCCATTGTCAGATGTTTCGTAAAAAATTTGGATGCTCTGTCTGTACCGCCGGAGGGAGTCGTGAGGATGATGTGGTGGCATATATGAATGATGTCTTAGAGACCCTTGGGGCCACTGTCGTCGGGGGGGTAGGTGTGGCTATCGGCCGGGACCCTTCAAAAATGGAGCCTGCAAAAGCTGAAGCATATGACCTTGGCAAAAAGCTTGTAAAATCAATCCGTGGGGAGATTAAGTACCCTGAGCAGGATGCAGCCCGTGCAAACCGCCTGGACTACTTCCGCCAGCTGGTAATTGATAATAAAGACCGTTTTGCACATGAATATGACTGGTATGTCCGGATGGGATGGATAAAGGAATGAAAGAAAAACCAGGCCTG
>JAAYPD010000327.1 GCA_012520015.1 Methanomicrobiales archaeon | reverse complement strand
TTAGACTATCGTCATATGAGGTATTATCTCTTGTGGGATGGGATGAAAGTATCAGAATAATTAATATTTCGTCTCATTTACGATAATTTGAATAATTCTGAATAAAGCCAGAATTGCTCCGGTTAAAAAGGCTATTCAGGTCTATAAGAAAGCGACCAAAGACCCCATTGGAACTGCTGATCTGACTCTGCAGTTTATCGAACAGTTTGTGAAACTATGTGCCGAATATTGGGCTCATGAAGAATCAAAATTAGATTCACTCAGTGTTGCGATGAAAGAATTGCTTAGAATTCTTAAGTCATGTCCTGCAATAATTGAGGTCTTGAATATTGAAGAGCGACTTGCCGCTGCAAAGAAAGATGCATCCTATTTTGGATATGGTATCGAAGATGAATTATCCGATCTTATTGATGATATCGAGGCTCTTCTGTAGAGAATAACCAAAGATTACACATTCCTGAACGGGGTGCAGTGTCCGTGGTTTTCAACCTTCAAACACCGGGAATCCAATATACCTACCCCATACGTTTCCTCGATTCGCCATACATCATAAATGAAAGAATTTCCATCAGAAAACCATCAATAGAAAAAAATGAGACGCACGTAGTTCGTGGCTGAGAAAGGTTCTGCCTTATAACTGGCAATCCTAATTTATTCGTAAAAAATAAGAAAAAACGAATTATTGAATCCGTGTTGCATTCCAGTTATAGAGATCTGAACCCTCAATGATTTCAGTGTCTCCATATCCATAGGTGCCGTTAAAGGAGAGACCATCATCGGAGAGAGTAAATCTAACTCTTCCCTCTTCTTTCCAGGTCCCGGTGAATACCTTTCCATCATCTGAAAGTACACCCTCAATTATACCAGGTTCAACAAGATCAATGACCGTTTCAATTATTGGCTCATAGGTACCGGTCACAGAAGAGCCGTTTTGAGACAGGTGTAAAATATCAACATCAGAGATCCATTCTCCGGTCCAATCTGATTCCGTACCTTCTTCAATGATGAGACGTGTCCCATTCCATCCAGCTGAGTTCTTTTTTCCTATTGCATCTTCTGATTCGTAACTCCCATTAAACACATGTCCATCATCAGAAAGAATAAATGAGCACGTACCGGTTTCAATCCAGATCCCTGACAAAACTTTCCCATCCGACTCAATGGTCCCCTGAATAGTTCCCGGATCGCCCGACATCGGATTGTATGGGCGGTATGAACCGGTAAAATTACCGTCTTCAGCCTGGATTATTGTAAGTTCAAAATTCTCTGAAAGCCAGGTACCATTCCAGTCCATGTCTTCATGTGCCGCTCCGACTCCCATTGGAATGAAGGCGAAAAGTGCGATAACACAACACAATATTCCGTATTTCATATGACAAAACACTCCCGTACAACGATAATATGGAGTAATTCGATATTTATAGATTCTGAAATGAAATGTGATGATTACCCATCAATCGGCTGGGCCCCATGTGTATCATTTTCACCCTACAAAATATTTGGAAGAACCATGGGGAATACTTAATTCTGCTCATCTCCAGTAAGAGTTGAATGGGAAAGGTAGTATTGGTATTGATTCATTCCCTCTTTCTCATCACAAACAAAGCAGCCTTCTTCTTCGGCCAGTCCCGGATCATCCCTCTCACCTGCCTGGTTAGGACAACATACTCCTCACCCGATGCCCCGGTCACGATAACCCGGTTTCCTGACTCTGACAAGGAAAGACCATCCGGAGCAATCCCACCAAACAGAAGAAGAATATCGGCCATCGGTATCACCCCTATCTCCCCGGTTCCGTCCAGCATCATCCTGAATGTATCACCATCTCCGGGGATGAGCCGTCCTACCTTCTCGTACCTGACCGGGGGTGTTTCTTTGACTGATGTG
>JAAYPD010000326.1 GCA_012520015.1 Methanomicrobiales archaeon | reverse complement strand
TATATACTATGCGAACCATTGACATTGAGCCATCAACCAAATTGACAATTGAGGGCATCCAGGGGTACTTGGTCAGAAAAGTCACAAAATTTGGGAATGGGGCAAAAGTAGATTGCCCTAAAGAATATCTCGATAAAACAGTCTATTTGGTAATAAAATGACTCTGAATCAGAGTAGGTTATTTAGAACACTAAAAACTTTGGATATTTATGTTGATCGTGCACTGAATATTGAGTACCCTGCAAAAGGATTGTCCGGTTTTCAATACAATCGGGATTTGCTTAAAGCAGCGGTAGCAAATTCATATCTTGAAACTATTGGCAATAGAGCAGATAGTATTCATTTAGCGATAAAAAAGGTGAAAGCTTCAGATATTGTTTGGGCATATCGGGATACGGTTCAAACAGTAGGTTCTCGGTTTGGTTTAAAAGATAAAAATGTGGTTTTAGCTTTTGATTACACTGATGAAGATTTTTATGGCGAAATAAACACTTTATGGATTCATGGTTATACTGGAGAACATGCAGTTAAAGGCAAATTCAAGTTTCTTTCTTGTTCAATAATCAATAGTGATATACCCGAAAAAATCCCCCTAATTTCGATTCCAGTAATGCAAGGCCATTGCATGGCACAAACGGTTGCATGGTTGTATATAACGGCCCGATTGAACAGTCTGACCGTTTGATATTGAACAGTGAAAACGCTCAAACTAAGCACCCTCAACGTTCAGTTGAACACTTTCAAAAAAAAGGTTAATATACGTTCAAACATTATTCAGGTTCAACCGATCTCTTAATCTTACGCAATGAATCACCATTCAGAATGATAGTGTATGCATTATGAACAATTCTGTCACAAATCGCATCAGCAATTGTTTCATCACCAATTTTCTGGTACCATCCCTTTACCTCAAACTGAGAACAAAATATCGTTGAACCCCTTCCACAACGTGCTTCAACAATCTCAAGCAAATCCCTTGCTTCGCTATAGGAAAGAGATAACAAAAGCCATTCGTCGAGGATCAGCAGTTTCACTTTTTTATATTCCTTGATGATCTTCTGAAAACTTCCCTCACCTCTTGCGACAGCCAATTCTGCAAAGAGATCAGGAAGCCGAATATATCTCGTAGAATAAAAATTCCGATTCGCAGATACACCCAATGCACATCCCAAGTAACTCTTTTCTGTGCCTGTCGCACCCATTATGATAACATTATAGGAGTTACGCAGATGGGACCTTCACTTAAACCTATAGAAACTATGTTAATTTAACCCTATTGAATTAAAGTTTTTATTGATTTACAAAATCCTGCCACTGCGTAACTCCTACATTATTACAATCCTGGATATAACCACAGAGAGACAGTCTTGTGATCTGTCCTTTATCGAGGTGACGTTCTGGTGCGTAGTTAATATCCTCAATACATGCCTGTGGATAGGCATATTCTGCCTTCTTGATGAGGAGTTTCAATCTGTTGGTCCTTCGCTTGTTCCATTCTGAGTCAACCAACAAACCAAAACGCTCCTCAAACTGCATACTGACATATGCAGTATCGGTCATTTGATCCCTGAAGGACTGTGCCATGCTATTCAGTCGCATTTCATACAGCTTGCTGAGGGTATTTTCATTCAACATCACTCCTCACCTCTCTTGTAATAGTCCGGACCACGGGTAAATGCATATTGAGAACATTCTGTTTGTGTCTCTTCCTTCTGGATTAACAACTTATCCTGACCTGATTTCAAAATAGCCTGAACGCTCTTTAAACTTGGTCTTGCAGTATATGACAATGCACGTTTACATGCTTCTTCAAGACGCTGGGGAGAATAAAAATCAGCCAATTTAAGTAAAGCCATACAGGATTTGTAACCCTGTTGCTCAACCTTGTAACTGGTGAGAAATACTGAAACTACCGCATAAGTACTCGTGCCAATGCTTCGTGCCCATTTTTGGAACCGCTCACCATTCCAGGTAATATATTTCTGATGGTCTGGTGGCATATGCTCTTGAACTGTGCTGTAATGGAGGGACTGCCCATAGAGTCTAGGATGAGAGGTAATACGTGTACCGTGGTAGAATATCTCAACAATATTCTTTGTTATCCGAACATCCACCTTCTGTTTGATGTATTCGTAGGGACAGGAGTAATTCTTTTTTTCGACCGAAATATGGTAATTATATTGGACTGTAGCAATTTTCCATATTGCCAGTTCATATGGCCTTTCAGGCAGGGGAAGAAGAAACATCTTTTCTTCTTCGAAACGAGATGCTCTGGATCCATCTTTCATCTGAAACTCTTTATGATTAAATTCGACGAGTTTTTCATGGATCGCTTCATTCAGTTCTCTCAGTGAAAGAAACTGGTTGTTTCGTAATGCTGCGATTATCCAGGTTGAAACAACACTCACCGATTTCTCAACAGTTGCTTTATCTTTTGGAGAATGAGGTCTGGTGGGAATGATTGCTGTTCCGTAGTGTTCTGCAAGGTCGAGGTAGGTTTTGTTGATAACTGTCTCATCACGGGTGTTTTTTATCACACCTGTCTTTAAGTTGTCAGGGACAAGAATTCTTGTGACGCCACCAAAAAAATTGTATGCATTAACATGAGCTGTTGTCCAATTCTCCTGATCCTGCGAGAGAAATCCTTCTACATATGCATACCCGCTGTAGGGTAGTACAGATACAAAGACAGAGATCTTGATGAGTTCACCGGTGTCTGTATCGGTGATAGGTATTTTTTGACCAGCCCAATCAACCTCCATAATTTCTCCTGGCTTGTGTTCCAAATGCATGGTTGCCTTGGTTTTGTGGACATAATCACGGTAATATTTGTTGAATTGGGTTTGTTTATAGGGAAGGAAGCCTGAACCTCGACATTGGTCACAGTACTCAACCCATAGTAAGCTCAAAGTAACACCACTCTTTGCCATTTCACGATGAATATAATCATAATCCGGTTTTCTATAGGAGGTGCTAACCGCATAAGAGGGAAATAATTTTTTTGCTAATTCCTCATTAGTCCAATCTTTGACAGTTTCCCAAACGACGTTCAATTCTAATGCACGTTTTAAGGTATTGATCACCGTTGTCCGTGAACAATTACACGAGAGTGCAATCTGTGTGTTATTAATCCCGAGACTGTGTAGTCGCAGAATCTCCTTGTAGTTTTTCATGTTGTCCTTCCTTGGTACCGATTCGATACCAAAGGGAAATTGTTCGTTAAGAAAAATTAATTCACTCTGAACTTGTGACTGTCCAATTAAGAGGATTCGGGATTTAAAGATAACACGTAAAAGAGGTTAGAAATTAAATGAGAAGAGATAGTGTTCAACTATGCGTTTGAACTGCTTAGTTTCAGCGGTATGGGTGTTCAATTTGTCCGGTCAAACTGTTCAGATCTAAACGTTGTAATCATCCAAACGAGCTGGAGATGTAATTTTGTTTTGGCACATTGCTGAAAATATACTCAATATGCCCAAAATTATTGATTCGATTTGCTGCGGTCATGACAACATTTATGGAAAATCCCCATGTACGATTTTAACCGCCTGGGCAATTAATAAGACCTTACATCCAATTAGCACAGTTAAACTCGGAGAATGGGTAACAAATAATGTCACTCCAGAATAGTCGGGCTTACCTGGAGAATATTTTACGAATAACGCTTTTTATTCAGCGTTAGATCGAGTATGTTTCAAAGATACAAACGCTAAAGGATATACCGATTTTAGTCAACTTATTTGTGATGAACTTTATCAATTTTGGAGATTGAATCACCCAATACCTCAAAATAATACCGAAATACTTGCTTATGATCTTTGACCCGTGCTCATTTTTGGAAGTGGTGATGATTTGGGGGAAAAGGGATATAATCCTAAACATGTGAACAAAAAGCAGATTAATCTCTGTATTTTAGTCTCAAAATTTGATAAAGCAGTTGTTTCCTATTTTTTTAATTCCCGGCAATTTCAATTCTATGTCATCAGTGAAGGAATTGTTAGTGCAATTGACTGACTTGTCTTTTAAGCCAGGGACACTGATTTGGGATCGAGGAAATACGTCAGAAGAATCAATACGAGATATTGAATCATTAGGCTGGAATCTAATTTGTGGAATGCAAAAAACTTCTGAAGAAGCCATTGCGATAATCAAAGAGACCGATGTCAAAACTCACTATACTAATCGTGTAAAATTCACTAATACAAATACATTAAAAATCCTAAAAAAATATATAATGAGTACCAATGGATAGTCTTAAGAATAAACCTGCCCCTCTATCAGGCCTGAATATGACGGCCAGGAGCCTGGTTCAAAGAACAATTGCAGGTTACCATGATGCCTACAGCATTTTTGACTTTTATTCACGAGGGTTAAAGATTCAACTGTTTATTCTCCTGTTTTTTAGCATAGCACTTGGAATCATGGAAACAACTCAGATTATATTATTATACCCGATCCTTAACGCCTCGTTTGATTTTAAAGGTTCAGGGCTTGAATTTTTCGATCCCCTGTATTCTTTTGTCCTCACTTACTCTTCACTTCCGGAGGTCGTGACTTTTTGTTTCCTCTTCATGGCATTTGTTGTTCTGACATTTCTTGTAACGATAATCTATAATGGCCTGTCTCTCGTACTTACGAGGAATATAATCGTCAGAACAAAGAGGATGATCTTTTCAAAACTTGTATCCAACGATTACAGGTTCTTTGTCGACACAAAGCAGGGAGAAGTCCTCTTTAATACAATCACATCTCCTTCATATATTTACCAGTTTTTAGACAGTGCGACAACGCTTTTTTCAAATGTTGTGGTTATCCTTACGATCATATTAGTTCTCTTTTTTATCAGCCCGCTTGGGATGGTCGTTCTTCTTGGTGGCGGGCTTATTTTTCTTATTATCGTAAAGGAGATAGGAAACCGGGTATCCTACTCGATAGGGGTTGTCCAGATGCAATCCGTAACATCGGAGAATGCCATCGTCTCCCAGTACCTTCTTGGAATCCGACAGATCCGTTCGGTTCACAATGACAGTTTTTGGGAGAGGCAGTACTCTTCTGCACTTAATACCTACTGGGATAAGTATGTAAGATATCGTTTTACCGAACGGCTGCCTTCTGCCCTTTTGATGATGGTATTCTTCCTTGGGATAGCAATGCTGGTCATTATTCTCTATTACATGTATTCTGACCGGTTCCTGACAATTGTTCCGCTTATAGGGACTTTCGCCTTCTCTGCACTGAAGATTTTACCAAGGCTGATGACCTTTAGTTCGCTCAATTTTATTATGATGAACAATTATCCAAGCCTTAAAAAGGTTTATTCTTTCCTGAACGATGACAGGTACTCCACCATGCAGAATGGGACAAAACAGTTTAAAATGCTTGAATCAGACATCGTGTTTGATGATGTCGGGTTTAGTTACCATGACAGGCAGGAGTTAATTGGGAATCTGGATCTTACTATTCATCAAAATAAGGTGACTGCCCTTGTAGGGCATTCGGGGTCAGGAAAATCCACCATAATCTCTCTCCTTCTCCGCTATTATGATGTATCTGATGGAAGGATTCTTTTTAACGGGACTGACATCAGGGAATATGACATAGAGACCATTCTTGCCAGGGTGGGGTACGTGAGCCAGGATACGTTCATATTCAATGCTTCGATCAGGGAAAATATCGCGTTTGGCAGTGATTATTCAGATGAACAGATCATCACCGCTGCACAGAGGGCGAATATTCATTCATTTATAATGTCTCTTCCTGACAAGTATGATTCAATGGTTGGCGAAC
The DNA here is from genome assembly GCA_012520015.1 of Methanomicrobiales archaeon. GTDB lineage: Archaea > Halobacteriota > Methanomicrobia > Methanomicrobiales > Methanospirillaceae > Methanospirillum. The sequence goes on along the minus strand of JAAYPD010000326.1, from coordinate 1,151 downwards.
ATGGACTGAAGCTTTCTGGTGGAGAGAAACAAAGGATCGCGATTGCAAGGGCTCTTGTTAGGGAACCGGAGATATTAGTCCTTGATGAAGCGACAAGTAACCTTGACAATGAGTCTGAAGCGATTGTTCAGGACTCAATTAACCAGGTTGCTGAGACGGTGACCACTTTTATCGTTGCACACCGGCTTTCAACGGTCAGAAATGCAAATGCCATCTATGTTATGAGTAAAGGAAGAGTTGTTGAATGTGGGACCCATGAGGAACTTATGGAGAAAAGAGGGAGATATTTTGAGTTATATGAGAGGAACGGGTAAGCAGGGTATATTCTCTAATTTCTGTAACTACCATCCGGCTAATGGGACTGGCAGGGTTTGCATAGGATATCCATAATTTACTTATCTTTTCTGTGGGAGATCTCGATCTCTGATTTTCATCAGACAGGGCTTTGTGAACTTTCTGACTCCGGTATAAAAGAGCCCTGAGATATTTCCAGCTATAAATGATTTGGATATGGAGAATTTGAATCAAAAAGAGATTTTATTAATTATCAGGGGGAGATGCTTGTTGCCAGATCTGTTATTGAATCACATATAGTCACATTGAACTGGTCTGCAACTTCCCTTGCCTGGTCTTCCACAAACGGGGTGATCATAATCATCCGGTCTATTTTTTTCCCGGTTATTTTCGTGTAATATTCTCCTTTCTTTAAGAAAACAAATACGTCACTCTTGCTAACTGATGCCTTTATCTCGACTACGAGTGTTTTACCACCGGTAACAATAACGTCTATTTCGATCTCGGAAGGATGTCCAAATACGAACCCTTCTGTGTCCCTGACAATATAATTTAAGACTTCATATCCGGTATCAGAGAGGATTGTAGTAAGGCCGTTTCTAAATGATCGCTCAGATTCTACTCCCCATTTTCTCCCAAGACCTCCAATTTTAAATTCGACGGTCCGGGCGAGATCTTTTAAGGCAAGTTCCGTATTTTTCTGTGCTTCAGCCAGTTCTTCAACTTTAATTTCTGTTCTTTTCTGCGCTTCGGCCAGTTCTTCTACCTTAATTTCTGTTCTTTTCTGCGCTTCGGCCAGTTCTTCTACCTTAATTTCTGTTCTTTTCTGCGCTTCGGCCAGTTCTTCTACCTTAATT
>JAAYPD010000325.1 GCA_012520015.1 Methanomicrobiales archaeon | reverse complement strand
TTACCACCGGCTCACCATCGGTAGTTGTTGCAGTGGTTGATACCGGCGTTGATTACAATCACCCTGACCTTGCACCAAGTATCTGGCAGAATACAAGGGAGATAATCAACGGGAAGGACGATGATGGAAACGGGTATGTCGATGATGTCCGTGGCTGGAATTTTGTTGCAAAAAATAATGATCCAATGGATGACAATGGTCATGGAACGCATTGTGCCGGGACCATTGCCGCGGTTGGTAACAATGGAATAGGAGTTGCAGGAACGGCATGGAATGTAAAAATCATGCCACTCAAATTCCTGAATGAGAAGGGATCAGGGTACATCTCTGATGCGGTCTCCGCGATACTGTACGCAAGCCGCAACGGAGCTTCTGTTATCTCAAACTCCTGGAGTGGAACAGGATATTCACAATCACTTAAGGATGCCATTGATGCATCAAATGCGGTGGTTATCTGTGCGGCAGGCAATAGTGGTGCAAATGCAGATATCGCTCCCCAGTACCCGGCGGCATTTACAAGCAGCAATATCCTCTCTATAGCGGCGACAGATTACAATGACAGACTTGCGTCTTTTTCAAACTACGGGCCAGTATCAGTAGATATTGCCGCACCTGGTGTCAGTATTTACAGCACTGCCAAATCTGGCGGGTACCAGTACCTGAGTGGCACTTCCATGGCCACTCCTCATGTTTCCGGTGTTGCTGCACTTTTGAAATCTCAAAACCCATCCATGTCTGCATCACAGATAAGAAGCAGGATATTCAATAGTGTTGATGTGGTATCTTCCCTTGCAGGAAAGGTTGCATCAGGAGGAAGGCTGAACGCTGCAAAAGCCCTTGGAGGAGCGGCACCAACCCCGACTCCCACTCCGGTTCCAACTTTCACTCCAACCCCGACGCCTACTTACACACCTTTTCCGACTGTAACGCCCACAAGCACACCTACGCAGGCGCCCACTCCCACCCTGACACCAACTCCGACATTTACTCCTTACCCAACCACCACACCTACACCATCTCCGACACCGACACCAGGTCTTCAGCTGAATGCTGCTTTCTTTGCAACACCCACATATGGAAAAACCCCATTGCGGGTGCAGTTCATTGACCAGTCTTATGGAAATCCGAACCGGTGGACCTGGTCTTTTGGAGACGGGAGTTTCTCATACCAGAAAAATCCCTACCATACCTATCTTAAGAAAGGGACATATTCTGTCAGGCTCACGGTTAGCAGGGGAGGACAGGCAAGCACGGTCTACAAACAGCGTTTAATTACAGTAATTTAATCTTTTTATTTTTAAAAAAATCAGAGTTGAATTGAAGCAAGGGCTTCTTTAACTCTTGGTCTCCATGATTCAAATGAGCGTTGATATATCTCCATCGCCTTCTGGTGATCAGGATCATCTGTATCTTTCTCGATCCTGTCAAGAGTAAGTCTTGCAGTGTCAAGGATCCAGCAGTCAACCACTGACTTGTCGACCACGGTGATCGACTCTGCCCTGACAGATACCAGGTTTCTCCCGTCAGCAGCCTGAAATACTCCGGGTTTTCCTATGATCGAGACATAAGATGGACATTCAATAGATGAGAGCTGGTGCAGAGCCTCAGGCTGGTAGCTGCCTACACTGACGAAGAATATTCCGGTCGGATCCATCACACGAATCTGGTAAAATACCGCCTCGCCTTCTGATTTTTTCTTCTCCGTAAGGGTACCGGCGATATACACCCGGTTGCATCTTTCACCGGTCGGAAGCAAAATAAATGTAGGACTTTTATCATCAGTACCTTCCCTGAAATGGTGATAACTTTCCCGGAGTTCTGCTGCAAAGACCCTTTTTGCCGCTTCACGCTCAAACCTGCGGTTTGCTGAATCGTCACTCATGTGCTTCTCCCTCCGCACGGTTTACCAGTTCAGCATGCATTCCTGGATCAAATTTTCGAAATTCGCAGTTATAGGCAAACAGCCGGTTATCAAAAGTCTTTCCCCTGCAGACCAGGTAACGGCCAAGTACCAGTTCATTCACGTGGTAAAAGACCGTATCAAGACCAAGCGGGTTGTTCTCAGCCATCTCCTGCGCCGATGCAAGGCTGAGTCCTGTGAGCTCTTCAACCCCTTCCCGGGATATGATAGTATCATAAGTCTTCTGCCCGTCATCAAGCCAGCCCTTGATCCTTAGATCATAAACATAATTTGGCTGAATTTCATGGACTGGGCAGTAGTTCTGTCTTGAAAGAACCCTGCCACATCCCTCGACAGGGCAGCGCTTTATAAGGCCGGAACCAGGTGAGAGGTGAACCATCGCTCCTTTAACCTCTTCGCTTGGAGGTTTGACATGAATTGTGGCATTTTCATCAGGAACGATGGTTGCCCCGTTTAAGCTGACTGATAACCGGTTGTTGAACTCGTCAACAGAAGCATAATAGATGCCATAAACCATGTCAGGCACAAGCTGAATGGCGTCTTCATCCTTCCAGATGATAAACCTGATAGTTCCTGTTTCATCTCCAAGCAGACCATTTTGGAGTATGCGGTCAGATGTCCCTTCATATTCCTGGAACATCTTTGCCCGCAGGCAGACAACTCCAGGGACCACCTGTGTGATGGGGACGATATTTGGCCTGATGCTGCGATCTTCCATGACTGGTTTTGCACTGCCAGGTGGCACCTGTAAACTCAGGGCACCGCGGAACCTGTCGATGACTGCCCCACTAATTTCGTACCACTGGTTTTCCTCAAGGGGGGCTGCGCCAGGAGTATTTCTTATTACAAATTTTATGGCACCTGTCTCATCTGCAAGTATCCCGCGCTGGAGAATCTGGTCAACTGCCGGTCTCTCAACGGCGACAACCTTCGCTTCCACGGTAAATATCCCAGGACTGACCTGACTTAGTGGTGTCTTTTCCACCTGCGGTATCTCATCGCGGGACAGGGGAGTTATCTTTGTCCCTGAATGAACTTTTATGGATAACTGCCCATTGAACTCATCGGTCTCAACAAGCTCAAGCCTGTACCATTGTCCCTGCTCAAGTTCCATTGCATTTGCAGAGGCCCAGACAGTTACCCTGACTGTACCGGTATTATCTGCAAGTACCGCGGTCTGCGCAATGGAAGGGGACCTGGGCGGAAAAGTGGTCGTTATCTTTCCTTCAACAGTTATCCACTGTTTAGGCTTTATATCAGATATGGGCGTTATCACCGGCTCCGGGATCAATTCAGGGGAAATATCCGTGATTGTTGTTCCAGAATGGATTTTAAGGCTTACCTGACCATTGTACTCGTCTGCAACTGCGGACTCTACCCTGTACCATTTCCCCTGCTCCATAACCGGGGCATTGGCCTTTGACCAGACAGTAAACCGGATTGCTCCGCTTGAATCTGATATTACACCATTCTGTGCCACAGATGGGGATCTGGACGGAATTAATGTGACGACCTGGCCTTCGATCGTTACCCATTGTTCTGCCTGTATATCAGATATCAGGCTTACACTACCTGTATCCTGCCTGGATGAACCTGGAGACGGGATCTCCATTCCATACTGCCTTGCATAATCACCAGTAATTGCCCGTTCAGCCTCTGTGGGTGGGACGGAAAATTCTTCGACATAACGGATGATCTTTTCCTCAAGCTTTGCACGGTCAATTGGATGACCAGCTGCTGCAAATTTTTCGGAGATCCTGTCTGCAATCTCTTTAAGTTCCATTTCATCTCCATAAGAAATGTCAACAACAAGGGTATTTAAAGAGAGATCCCCACGGGGTGAAAGTGAAAATACCGGAAAATTACCTTGGAATCAAACATATCTGGAATATAATGTCTTTAATTCCAGTAATGAGGCTTCAGGATTCCTGATTAGGTGCCGGGTTACCTGCGGGTGGTGATTTAACAAACAACGGGTACATGCCCAGACTGGAGACCGGCCGGGTTTTTCAATCCAGTCACCAAGAGTTGTGTCCTGGCATGGATAAAGGGGACAATAGCAGAAGTCACAGCACTGTCCTTCGTAGTGGCAGGGATAGTACTTGCAATGTTCCTTTTCCCACAAAAACCAGTGCGGCCCACCCATTCCGGACCTGATGAAAAAGGACGGACCTCTCTTTTTTGTATCAGCCTGGCGGAGAAGCGCTTTTGTAACACCTGCATAAACACCTTCGTGGATCATCTGTCCGATCCTGGTTGCACTCCCTGCATACCTTATTGGGCCTGACCCTTGCGATGCGATGAGAACTGCATCAGTTACAGTCCCGGCAAAATCAAACCCGGCATCCCTAAGTGCCAGGGCTTTCGCCTCAGTCACAGTAATTACTGCGTCCACAAGGGCCTGGTCATGAAAATCCTGCACAAGCACGATGATATTTATCGTTCCAGGAGTATAGCCCGAATCAGAGACAGCTGAATCTGCCTGGTCAGGGTGCGTTATCCCTGCAGTAACGAAAACAGTCAGGTTATCCCAGGATAGGATGCAGAGAGTGTTCATATCAACGGCGGTCAGAAGACCGGCTGTACCTGGATATGATAAACCAAGAGATAATGCCAGAAGCTCTAATTCTCTTTCAGGATCCATCGAAAAATCATGGGGAACCTGGTGATTAATCAGGGTTGTACAGTTCCTGATACCACCATTGGATCCAGAGCTGCATACACGAAACTTCCCTCTTATGATTAGGGAGGATGACCTGAGGAAATACCTCATGTGACAGAGTATCGCTGCCGATCTTTTAGCTCCTGTTGTTTTCCGGCATTCCAACCGGAGACGTCCTGCAGGTACCCGGTTACCCTGCTTATCTGGACAACATCATGGCACCCGCATTCGGGACAGACCGGATCACCACAAAGCGGACAGTACTCAATTGTTGCGGCGATCTCGTGTGAGCAGTCATAATTGTCAAGCGGGCACATGATCTCGGGGTTAACATCCCCGCAGACAGGACAGGGACTCTCGTCAACGATCAGGTGACATGTGTGACATTTATATCTCCGTTCACTCTCAGGTATCTCCTCTTTGCAGGAGTATTTCTCTGCCAGTGACAGTTGTTCCGCAGTCCAGTTCATACTAATTATTCACCTTTCCTTCTCTTAATTATTGTATATAGCAGAGCTTTCTGCGATAATGCAGATAGCTGGCTTATAGCCGGTGAATGAGTAGTAGCACGACCTGAAATGACCTTCATTTTATTTATCCCAGGCCATGCAGCGGTACGCTATAAATTATTGACCAGGGGGCCTGCCCGCTCATTTATGAGTGCGAAAGAGAGAGAACTCCTTTGCAGCCCTGGCAGGATCTGAAGACTCATAAATTGCCCTTCCGACAATTATTCCATCTACTATTCCAGCAATTGCCCCTGGATCACCGCCCTGGGCACCAACACCAGGAGAAAGAATTTTTTTCGTCCCGATGAGAGTGCGCAGTACCTGCGTCCGTTCAGGCCTTGTTGCAGGTGCGATTATTCCATCAGCCCCCGTTTCACAGACAAGAGTGGCGATCCGCTCAGCGGTGCCACCATGGAAGAAGTCAACTGCCCCGGGATGACTCATCTCTGTCACGACATAACATTCCCCGCCATGATCATGTGCCGTCTCCACGCAGGCAAGAACAGAATCCCTGCCAACAAATCCATGACAGATTATCCCGGAAAACCCATGGGAAAAGACCTCCTCGGCGATGAGGCGGCTGGTATTTGGGATATCAGCCACCTTGAAATCTGCGATGAGTGGAAGACCTGCTGCTGATAATTCATCGGCAACCCCAAGACCTGCCGCAAGGACAAGCGGGTATCCAATCTTTATTGCATCAAGATATGGCGCAGCCTGGTTTGCGATGGAGACAGCATCATCATGATCGGTCACATCAAGGGCAAGTATCAGATCGGTCATTTAATCACCTGCCAGTTACCTGCCCATGACCGCTGCCATGATGAGAGGGAATGTAATCGTTGCATCCCCATAAACCGTGGCGGTTTGTGCATCTTCATCGACCTTTCCCCATGATCTTGCCTCATCAAGAGTGGCCCCTGACAGCCCTCCCAGGTCAGGACGATCTCCGGTCAGTTGCACCGCATAGGAAAATCCCATGGAGGTCATCAACATACTCTGAAGGATATAGTTTTTCGGAACCCCTCCTCCAACAAGGAACGCTCCAGCCTTCTCAGCTGAAAAACAGATATCCATGAGCCTGTCCATGTCGCCAAATGCATCAACAACAATCCCATGAGTCTGCCTGTACAACCAGAACTGAAGGCCTATCATTGAGTCCTGTATAGCTGGACAGAAGATAGGGATCTTTTTCCTGGCCGCCGTTGCAAGGATTCCTGACTTCAGGTTTGAACCTATATGGGCCAGGAGATCAGAGATGGAGATGACCGATTTATCAGGAATTTTTGAGAGGACTTCCTGCATAAACCCTTCAAACTCAACAAATGACTCGTTGGGCAGGTAAACATCGTATATGCGGTTTATCTCATCATGGCGCAGTTCGATATCATTGCATTTATCAGTTCCGCGGAAATGATGACAACCGATCGCTTCAATTACGTCGTGGGTCAGGTTGGCCCCGGTGGAGACCAGGACATCAATATACCCGGCTTCCATCAGGTCAGAGACGATTCCTCCCATTCCTGCCGGGACCATCGCTCCGGCAAGGCCAAAAAAGCGGGTGACACCCTCTTCCCTGAACATTGTACCGGCTATCTGCACTGCCCGTGTAAGAGCTCCTCCATTGTAAGCCCCTGCCCTTTCCATGGCGCTGATGAGGCCTGATATCGTCATTTCAGGTTTTATGTGGATCTGTTGGACCGGCACATCACATTCCATACAATAGTCATGGGTTTTCAGCTCCCAAGTACCTGACGCGAAAATATCGTATATAGTAAATTTTTCAGGGTTTTACATGGCCTCGTGCAGACGGGCGCGAGAGATGGCGCCTGGCTCCTGGTGGAACCTCATACCATCCGGGTGAGATGGATCTTTGCTCCTTGATCACCTCAGGTTCTGCCTTTCGGGCACCACACCGGCGACACTTATACCCTTTCCCTGACCCTGCACTGGTCATGCGTTTTTGGCATGCCTGGCATAATGGTGCCTGAATTGAGAGAAAAGGTTCTGCTGAGAATACATAGATCTTCTCAAGGTTCAGGGTGTTTTTGAGGAAACTTCCCGCGGCAAGAATCTCATCTCCAGGCCTTAAGGACCGGATAATGTCACGGAATTTCTTCGTCGGTTCAAAGGCCATGCAGGAGATTAAATGACCGAATCTCTCTAATGGAAATGAGACATGCCCGCCCTTACCGGTCGCAGGTATCTCTTTTACAATGCCCCTGACAAGGTATGATATCCCCTCATGCATCTGACCATGATCGTAAGGGACCAGGTGTGCATCTGTCCCCTGGTTTGTCATCCAGATCCGTTTCATGCCCGCAGGTTCTGATCTTACCACCGAGGCTGCTTTTGCGACCATGAAAGGAGAATCACCCCTTATACCATATAGCACCGGGTCCTGCGTGTGAGGAATACAGACAGGGCCTTTTAGATCGTAATCCCAGGTGTCCCAGGTATGGGGCGTTGTCAGTTCTTCAGAGTGCCTGAGACTTTCCGCATCCACATCCCTTGGAAGATGCAGCCTGTCAGCCTGCCGGTACATAAGATATTCCCATGTATGATCGGGAAAGACACTGGAAATGGCTGCGGTTGCCCCGATGAGACCACGTCCAAGTTTATAACCTTTGAAATGAACGGCATGACGATTGAGAAGGCTTATGGCTTCATCGATATGACAGTGGCCCTGAACGGCCTTCCGGTAAAAGGCGGATGGAGGCTTTTCTATACTCACCACGACCCCGGGATTGGTGTTATCACAAGAGAACGCAGAGTATCTTTCTACAAGATCACATGCAAGGATGAAGGCATGTTCAGGATCCCCAAGTATGCATAAAGAGATAGCAGCATTCCCGCGTGTTTTATATGGAATCGTGGGGTTG
>JAAYPD010000324.1 GCA_012520015.1 Methanomicrobiales archaeon | reverse complement strand
TAAGACCTGAAGAGGACGGGGCAAGTATATTTGGCCCGCTCAGGATACGCGAGGATACAAGAAGAGGACCAAGGGAGATCCATTGCCAGGATGATATCGGTGAGTCAGGGTACCAGATTCCTACCAATGTTGACTCGCTTGAGTTCGTGGAACATGATGCAAAGATGGTAATAGCCATCGAGACCGGCGGTATGTATGCAAGGCTTATCGAGAACGGGTTTGACGAGAAGTACCAGGCTATTCTGGTCCACCTTAAAGGCCAGCCGGCGCGATCCACCCGCAGGGTCCTAAACCGGCTCTCCAGCGAGTTTGATCTACCGATCACCGTGTTTACCGACGGAGATCCGTGGTCATACAGGATTTTTGCAAGTATTGCTTATGGGGCTATAAAAAGTGCACATATATCAGAGATACTTGTCACACCATCTGCCAGGTTCATCGGGGTTCAGCCTTCTGATATCAGGGATTATGATCTCCCCTCTGATACCCTGACCGAGCAGGATATCGCCGCTCTCAAGGCAGAACTGACCGATCCCCGCTTTGCCGGTGACTACTGGAGAGAGCAGATAAACCTGCAGCTCACATTGAACCTCAAGTCAGAGCAGCAGGCATTTGCAGCAAGAGGGCTTGATTTTGTCACCGATGAGTACCTCCCGTCAAGGCTCTCTGACATGGGGGTAATCAGGAGATAAACCAGGGCGAGGCCACTACCCAATCACTATTACTATATCCTTTTTCCTCCCTGATCTTATCACATGGATCCATTCTCGTATTCTCCTGTAATGCTCCCCCTTCTAATCAATGCAATAGTCCTTTTAATCACACTCCTTTACGGGTGCAGGGAGGATATCAGGGAAAGGGCCGTTCCGGTGGTGATGTGGTATCCTGCGGCTGTAACAGGTATACTTATGCTGGCATGGTTCTGGCATTCGGTCATAGTGTCAGGGGATCTCCCTTATCTGATGCCCTTAATCCCGCTCATCATCTTCTTTGTCATTGCATTCTATCTCTTTACAAGGTTTCACCTTATGGGGATGGCAGACACAAAGGCACTCATCCTTATCACCGTCCTGGTGCCATGCTTTCCATTTGTTCCACTTACAGGCTATCCACTCTTTGGTTACCCTCCTTATGTCTTCCTCCCGTTCAGCGTTCTTTTCAATGCAGTTGTTTTGAACCTGCTGTTACCTGTGGCCTTCTTCTTCATTAATGTTATAAAGGGGAACAAGGCCCCGCTCCCGTACCTCTTCCTTGGATACCCGGTAAATGGCAGGACGATTGCAGATGAGTTTGGAATAGTCATGGAAAACTTCGAGGAGACAGAAGAAGGACTATTCAGGTCATTTATCCCGGTCAGGACTGCCATTCGTGACATGCTTGCAGGAGGAGACAGGATCTATACAAAATCACTTAAAGAGAATCCGGAAAAGTACAGGAAGGAACTCGAGCTGTATAAGAAAGCCGGAACTGTCTGGATCAGTTATGGTGTTCCGTTCCTGATTCCCATCACCGCCGGGTTCCTGACCGCCATCGTACTTGGAGATCTCCTGGTGATACTCTCCGGCCTGGTAATGGCGGTGCTGACATGATGCCATGATGATGCTATAATATGATGTTGCAGATGACATAATGCGACAGCCAGGACCAGCGTCCCCCGGGTTTTTGCCTGGATGAATCCCCTCACCCTGCATGTCAGCCTGCACCACCACCCAGATGCTGTCTTCATCATGGACTGATCATATACTGTTTTTAGCCGGATAAGGTATGTAATAAAAGGAATGAATGACCAATTATAACCCGGTGAAAATATTTGAAAATAGTTCCTGATACAAGCGTCGTCATCGACGGACGCATCACCAACCTAATCGATACCGGAGAATATAACGGAGCCCATATAATAATACCCGAAGCAGTTGTTGCTGAACTGGAGGCCCAGGCAAACCAGGGGAGAGAGATAGGATTCTCGGGCCTTACCGAGCTTCAGGAGCTCTGCAAGCTTGCCGAGCAGGGCATAATATCGATAGAATTCGTTGGCGTCCGCCCCACCCTTGAGCAGGTAAAACTTGCCAGCGGTGGCGAGATTGATGCACTTATAAGAAAGGTCGCGATCGATTACGGGGCACGCTTTATCACAAGCGATGTGGTCCAGTCAGAGGTTGCAAAGGCAAAAGGTCTTGATGTCCTCTATCTCAAGCCGCAGGTGGAGGATTTCACCCCCCTTGCCATAGACCAGTTTTTTGATGAACATACAATTGCCGTCTACCTGAAAGAGAGGGCAAGGCCTGTGGCAAGAAAGGGGACCATACAGCAGACAGAGACTGTGGCCCTTCGTGATTCGCCATGCACTGAGTACGAACTCCGGATGATAGCCCAGGAGATCCTTGAACGGGCAAAACGCGACCCGGACGGGTTTATAGAGATAGAAAAACGCGGAGTGACCGTTGTCCAGATAGGGTCCATGAGGATTTCAATTACCAGGCGCCCTTTCTCTGATGGTATGGACATCACCGCAGTAAGGCCTATCGTAGACCTCTCGCTTGACGACTATGCCGAATCTGACCAGATAAAGAGGATGCTCACCGGTGAAAAGCCCGGAATTCTCATCACCGGCCCGCCCGGTTGCGGAAAGACCACCCTTGCACAGGCTATTGCGACTTATCTCTGTGATGAAGGGGTCATCGTCAAAACGATGGAGCAGCCGCGTGAAATGCTTGTTCCAGACCAGATAACCCAGTACAGTGCACTTGACGGCAGCATGGCAAATACGGCAGACGTGCTCCTCCTTGTAAGGCCTGACTTTGTCATATTTGACGAACTGCGCAAGAACGAGGATTTTGAAGTCTTTGCCGATATGAGGCTTGCAGGTATAGGGATGATCGGGATCATTCATGCCATATCGCCTCACGAAGCCTTGCAAAGGTTTGCAGACCGGCTTGACTTTTCAGTCCTTTCGCAGATCTTTGGCAGCATGATCTATGTCAGGGACGGGCAGATAAACCAGATATGCTCCACTTCCTTCTCAATGAAGGTCCCTGAGGGTATCGATTCTGACATGCAGATAAGGCCGGTAACGACTGTCTCAGATATTAATACCAGCCAGCCCATCTTTGAAATATTCAGGTACGGCACTGAGACCATCGTCCTACCTGTGGAAGAAGATGATGAACCTGAAAGCTCAGAAAGCTATCTCCCCCCTGAAGAGACAGTCATGCATGATAAGCCCGACGAGGAAGCAGCCCTGGCAGACGGATCAGATGACGAGGAACCGGATGAGGAAGAAGAAGACACCAATGCATGGGCCATCACCGAGCGGGATATACAGCGCGAAATAGGCAGGTATACCGGTGGAGAGGTGAGTGTTGAGATGCTCTCCGCTACAAAGGCAGTAGTTTATATCGATGACCGTGATGTCCCGGCCGCTATAGGAAAAGGCGGGAAAAACATCGCTGCAATTGTCAACAAGGTAGGGGTCGGAATTGATATCAGGCCGGCAACAGAGCTTGCAAAGAAGGTCAAAGCCCTCCTTCCGGGACAGTCTGACAAGGAAGAACTGAACCTTGGCGAAGG
>JAAYPD010000323.1 GCA_012520015.1 Methanomicrobiales archaeon | reverse complement strand
TTTACGTGGGGCGTGGAGTCTTTTACCCGGTCATGATGGAAGGGGCTCTGAAGATGAAAGAGATCTCTTATATCCATGCCGAGGCATATGCAGCCGGCGAACTCAAACACGGACCTTTTGCCCTGTTATCTCCTGAAACACCGGCGATCGCCATCTGTATCCCTGGACCTGCATATGAGGTCATGCTTGGAAACATGAAAGAGATGAAGGCAAGGGGCACACCAATCATCGCACTTGGGAATGATGATGATGAAGATGTCAGGGAGATTGCAGATGTGATAGTGCCTGTTCCAAAAGGTCATCCCTGGACACAGGTTCTGACAACAACTGTGCTGCTGCAGCTCCTTGCATACCATACAGCAAACCGGCTTGGCAGGGAGATTGACATGCCAAGAAACCTGGCAAAGAGTGTTACCGTAGAATGAAAAAAGATGTGACTCCCGTAATATCGGTGGTAGGCCCTTCTGCCAGGTTTTTATCCGGGATAAGTTATTACACCATCCGGCTTTGTAATGCTCTTGCCGAAAAAAGCACTGTTAATGCAGTATTATTTCGCAATATGCTGCCCAAACAACTTTTTCCAGGATGGAAGCGAGTCGGAAAGACTGAAAGTTCTGTGAAATTTTCAGATGCAGTCAGTGTAGCCGAAGTGCTGGACTGGTACAGTCCGTTTTCATGGGCATCAGGGGCCTGTAAAATCAGGAGATCTGATATAGTAATCTTTGAATGGTGGACTTCCAGCATCGTTCACATGTTCCTTGCCCTTCTTCTCCTTTCCGGAAGGAGAACAAACCTTGTCATTGAGTTCCACGAGGTGGTGGACCCGCTGGAGTACGCCATACTGCCTCTACGAATTTATGCACGGGTGATGGGCAGAATCATCAGGAAGAGGGCATACCGGTTTGTCGTTCACTCTGAACATGACCGCCAGCTTATCTCATCCCATTACCGGATCGAATCATCCCTGATAACTGTGATCCCTCTTGGACTTTTTGATCATTACCCGGTCATGGATAAAGAGCAATGCAAGTTAAAACTGGGATTAGAGGGAAAGTATTTACTGCTATTCTTCGGGCTGCTCAGGCCTTACAAGGGTGTATCCCAACTGGTTAAGGCATTTGAAAACCTCTCTCCTTCTATCCTGGAGGATACGGTTCTCATCATCGCGGGAGAGTCATGGGAAGATCAGGAATCGGTTAACCTGATAAAAAATTCTCCAGTCTCTGACAGAATAGTTCTTGTTAATCGGTACGTTTCAGACGAAGATACTCCGGTATTCTTCTCTGCCGCAGATCTTCTTGTCCTTCCCTATACACGTGCCTCCCAAAGCGGAGTGGCACATATCGGTATAGCATATGGACTTCCAATACTGGCAACAAAGGTGGGGGGACTTGTTGAAAGTCTTGGATCTTACAAAGGAACAAGGTTTACAGAACCTGGCGATAATGACGGGCTGGTCCTGGCACTGGAGGATATGATAACTCAAAGGAACAGAAAACGGTATGAACCGCCTGAAGAGATGAGATGGGACAGGATCGCAGAAAAGTATACGAGAGATGTATTCACCCCCTTTAAGGAGCAGGGATGAGAATTGCAATATTATCCTGCATGGATTTTAAGATTCCAGGTGGGGCAGAGCGGTTTTTCATCGACATGGCACTTGCCCTGGATGCAACCATTGTCTGCCTGTCAGTTAGTGAAGATTTATGCACTTTGTACCCTGATGCCGCAAAGATCCGGTTCTTTCCGCTTAAGAAGGCACTTCCTGATGAACCCCTTCGCCAGATTGCAGGAATGAGATTATTTAAAAGGCTCAATCTTGATTACGACTTTTATATCGCTACCGATGATATGTCCCTGCGATTTTTATCAGGAAAAGTTCCGCATTCCTACCTGATGCTGACACCAAGACGGGCATTTTACGACATGTATTATCCGACCCTGGCATCCATGCCTGTCGGGAAACGGGAGCTATTCATAATCGTACTTTGTATCTTCCGGTACCTGGACCAGAGGTACGTAAAGAAGCATGTCAGGTCAGTTGCCGGTATATCCCATAATGTCAGGACAAGGATCTGGAAGGCCTATCAAAAGCCTGCAACGGTCATCTACCCCCCAGTACACGTGGAAAAGTACCAGAACCTGGGCTATGGCGATTTCTGGTTATCGGTTAATAGGGTTGACAAATGGAAGCGGATCGATCTCCAGATCGAGACCTTCCGTCTTCTTCCTGATAAAAAACTCATGATCGCCGGGAGGATATACCCTGAGTACATGCACCTTATAAAAGAGGCTCCCCCTAATGTCACCTTCCTTGGCCCGGTTCCTGATGAGGAACTTCTTGACCTGTATGGAAGGTGCAGGGGATTTTTCACGACCGCCATTGATGAGGATTACGGGCTTACACCGCTTGAGGCCATGGCCTGTGAAAAACCCGTGGTTGCCGTGTGTGAGGGAGGATACCAGGAGACGGTTGCTGATGGATATACCGGTATCCTGGTTGCACCAGTAGCCGCGGAGATTGTCGGTGCCATCAGAGACGTCGACCAGGATCCTTCCCGGTTCGGGCATGAGGCACGAAAAAGGGCTGAACTGTTTGATTACAAGATATTTAAGGAACAACTTGAAAAGTATGTGCAGACCTGCTATCGCGATTATACATCAGGATGTATCCAGGAAGTGAAGGAGTAAGACAGAATGAATTGGAAAGATAAAAATGTCCTGATCACCGGCGTCAGTGGATTTGCCGGTTCGTACCTTGCCCGCGATCTTCTGGACAAGGGAGCAAAGGTGTACGGGATGGTACGGAGAAGATCAGATGGCACCATACCGAAGAATGTGTCACAAAAGAAGATAGAACGGGCGATTACATATGTTGAAGCAGGACTTGAAGACCTGACCGGAATCGCGAACGCTATAGATGTTGCAGAACCGGATTATATCTTCCATCTTGCAGCCCAGTCATTTGTCCCAAGATCTTTCTCCCATCCTCTTGAAACCGCCCAGGTAAACGGCCTTGGAACAAACAACCTGCTTGAGGCCGTCAGGCTTAAAGGGGCCGATCCAGTGCTTGTCTTTGCCGGAACCAGCGAAGAGTACGGACTTGTTATCAGTTCTGATCAGCAGTATGCAAGGCTGAAAGAGAAATACGGGAAAATCTTTCCTGAACCAGATACTATACCAGAGCTTCCGATCCATGAAAATAACCCGCTAAGACCCATGTCTCCTTATGCTGTCTCGAAGGTTTATGGCGACTATCTCTTCCGGAACTATTTTTACACCTATGGTCTGAAAGGCATCGTATCAAGGGCATTTAATCATGAAGGGGCAGGCAGGGGCATCCAGTTTGTCACTTCTGTCATAACAAGCCAGGTCAGTCATTTCAGGTGTAATGAGACAGATAAGATTACCATCGGAAATGTGAATGCATTTCGTGACTGGTCACATATTGATGATATCGTGCAAGGTTACGAGCTTCTTGCAATGAAAGGAAAACCCGGAGATGTCTACAACCAGGGCTCTAACCGGACCACCTCGGTTCTCAGTTATATACTTCACAGCATCGAGGCATGTGGTATGCCGGTGGAGGAGATCTGCACAACCAAAACAGGAAAAAGTCTTAAAGATCCCCTGGAGCCTGATACCGGCATTATGTTTGGTTCAGGTTTTGAGAAATCCAGGGTTGACAGGATGATGCTTGAAGGATCTCTGGATTTTGGACCAGAGGATGGTGGTATCCTTGTAAGGACACCAGATAAGACCATTCCTGTTGAATTTGATGAGGAAAGGTTCAGACCATCAGATGTCCCCATTTTATATGCCGACATCTCAAAGATCAGGCGGCTGGGATACGA
Source organism: Methanomicrobiales archaeon (assembly GCA_012520015.1). GTDB lineage: Archaea > Halobacteriota > Methanomicrobia > Methanomicrobiales > Methanospirillaceae > Methanospirillum. The sequence goes on along the minus strand of JAAYPD010000323.1, from coordinate 4,109 downwards.
AGTCAGACACAGTATAAGCGATATCGTGCAGGACCAGATGAATTTCTATATGAACCCTGAAAACCGATGTAGTATCCATACGATTGAAAGAGCGTGATGAGATGGAATATTCAAGATATCTTAAACCATTTACTCTCATATTAGGAGGAATTGTTCTCCTTATTACCTTTTTTTCGTTTATAATCAGAACTCTTCCTGCTTATTCGGGAAACGCTGACGTGCTGATGTTTGTCGGCATGGATGATCCGACTTATCAGCTCCGAAGGATTGAGCAGATTATCGCAAATTATCCGAACATTGCCTGGTTTGATCCGATGACCTACTTCCCGTACGGCCAGCCCATGCACTGGGGACCGCTCTTTCCTTTTCTTGGAGCCGCATTATGCCTGTTAACCGGTGCCGTCACCAGGACGGAGATCATTTCAGCCACTCTCTTCATCCCCTGTGCGATGGCAGCACTCATGGTTCCGATCATATATCTGCTGGTAAGCAAGATTGCTGACTGGAAATCAGGTCTGGTTGCTGCGTTTTTTATCGCGATTGTGCCAGGGCAGTTCTTTTTCAGGTCATTTTACGGGTACCTTGACCATCATGCAGGGGAAGTCTTTTTCAGCACTCTCTTCTGCCTGTGCTATCTTTCTGCGCTGGTATACAGCAGGAAAAATCCGGTAGATCTAAAAGACAGGGAGACATGGAAAGTACCCATCCTTCTTGGAGTCCTTTGTGGAATCACTTATGTCCTTGGGCTGGCCCTGATGCCGACCATGTTGCTATTTGCCCTGATCGTCGGGATGTTCACACCAGTCTGGTTTATCATCCAGAGGTACATCGGACATCTGGGAGCATCTGCACTGGTCATTAACTCGGTGACATTCTTCGTTGCAATCATCGGATTTTTCTTTATAGGGATCCATTCGGAAGGAGGGCTCAATTATTACACCATCGGCCATCCGATCGCTTATGGACTCCTGATCCTCGCAAATGTTCTCCTTTTTGGATTTTCATACCATCTCAAAGAAAAACCTTTCTGGTATTATGTGGGCGCAATTGTCGGGGTGACTATCCTTGGCATTATTGCCTTTGCACTCGTCTTTCCTGACCTGTTTGCATACATGATGGCAAATGCCAATGCTTTCTTCGGTTCTGATGATATTCACTGGAAGACCATCCAGGAAGCAAGACCATGGAGTTTTGATGATGCGTGGAGAACATTCCAGTACAGTCTTATCCTGTTTGGTGCAGGTGCAGCAGTCCTATTAAACCGGATCAGAAAAGAACTCTGCCCTTCACATGTATTTACCCTAATCTGGGCAGTTGTTATCTTTTACGCCACCTGTCAGCACATCAGGTACGAATATTACCTGGCGGCCCCGGTTGCTATCCTTGCCGGAATTGCCGTGGGCTCTGCTCTTGGTATCATAGAGCTTCCATCCAGGTACAGGTCTGGATCAGGAGGTACAGGAGATGAACAACATGCAGGAAAGAAGAAGGCCGGTAAGACCCATGATGTCTCCAAGAGCAAAAAAGGCCACCTGTCAGGGCCTGTGAAGGCGGGCTCATATGCATTTTTAGCAATAATCCTTGTCCTGGCTCTGCTCTTCTCGCACCAGGCACTGAGTCGAAACCTCATGATGGGTGCATACAACCTTAACCCTGACTGGAGAGAGGCGACAGAATGGCTGAACGGGAACACGCCTGATCCTGGAATTGACTATTACGCAATTTATGATGAGAATAATTTCACATATCCTGACAGTGCCTACGGAGTCATGTCATGGTGGGATTATGGGCATATGATCACATTTCTTGGAAAACGTATGCCAAACGCAAACCCGTTCCAGTACGGGGTGAACGGACCGAATGGATCGGCCAGATTCTTCATGACACATGATGAGAGCGAGGCTGACCAGATACTGGCCAATCTGAATACGAAGTATGTCATTACCGATTATGAGATGGATACCGGTAAGTTCTGGGCTATGTCTACATGGGACAACCCTGATGTAGGCGTATACCCATACCAGCAGACATTCGTATTTCCAAATCCAGAAGACCCCAAATCAGGCATGCCATATCCAGTTCTGACCAACGAATATTACCAGACGATGATCTCCCGTCTCCATAACTTTGATGGTTCGTACACAGAACCAGGAACCGTATTTTTACTTAAGTACATGAAACCATCAGCATCAGGCCTTAATGTTCCGATTGTCGTTGACGGAGGACAGACAAATTTCTCAGCCGCAAAAGCCATTGCTGACTCTTTCAACCCTCAGGAAAACCCACAATATGGCGTCATCATGGTCAATATGGGATATACAGATCCAGTTGAACCAGTCAGGTCATTAGGCCATTACCGGCTCATTTTTGAGTCCAGTACCAGGGCCACTCCTGCAGATATGGACGATATCCGTTATGTCAAGATCTTTGAGCATGTCAAAGGCGCGCAGATTGCAGGGGATGGTATGCTGGAGCTCAAGGTAAAAACAAATACCGGGCGTGAATTTGTATACCGGACGCACAGTGTCGATGGCATATTTACCGTGCCATATCCGACAGAGGCAGCAGCCGGTGCCATCACAATTCCGGGAAGATATCGCAATGTAAATACCGGGGCTGAATACCAGGTCACTGAAGAACAGGTTGCAAAAGGAGAGAGGATTTAATCCGGGAGTAGAAAAATAGGTGAGAGTTATGAATCAGGAGAGTATTCTGGATGCCGGAGATACCGTGAGATATCCACGGACCGGCACATCGGGAACCATCACCAGGCTTGTTGACAAAGGCGGCAGAAGGTTTGCTGAAATTGACTCAACCGGGCTTTTATACCGGATTGACCAGCTAATCCCGGCTGAGTTAACCAGGAAGAAAGGGCATGAAATGGACAGGGATGAACAGCTTGCACAGCTGGAACATGAAAGGCGCCAGATTGAGATGGAAGCCACCGAAGAACCACCAAACCTGGATGGTGCCTGTGCTGGTGCAGGATGAGTAACTGAACAACCGCACAAGGGGTCACATGTCAGAGTAGCAGGGTCCTGTACCCTGCCCCCCGGTTATGGCTATAAGTATGATCCGATGGAAATACGTAAGGAGGTTGAATAGCTGGTGCCAGAAGAACTGATTCCAAATACAAATATTGGTGTGGTCGGTCATGTCGATCATGGTAAGACCACGCTGGTAAATACCCTCACAGGTGCCTGGACTGACAGGCATAGTGAAGAGATGAAACGAGGCATATCCATAAGGCTTGGGTATGCAGATGCTGTCTTTTACCGGTGCAAGAAATGCCGCGGACCTGAAGGACTGACAACAACTCCCGTCTGCACACGGTGCAACAGTGAAACAGAACCTGTTCGTGCGGTTTCTTTTGTTGATGCACCCGGGCACGAGACACTGATGGCTACAATGCTCTCCGGCTCTGCCCTGATGGATGGAGCAATGCTGGTGATATCAGCGGCCGACCGGTGCCCGCAGCCACAGACAAAAGAACATTTAATGGCCCTTGACCTAGTCGGAATTAAAAATATTGTTATTGTCCAGAATAAGATTGACGTGGTCTCCCACAAGGACGCCATTAAAAATTACGAGGAGATAAAAGCGTTTGTTAAAGGGACCATTGCCGAAAATGCACCTATCATCCCGGTATCAGCACAAAAAAATATCAATATCTGGGCGCTTATCCAGGCTCTTGATGAGACTATTGCCGAGCCCTCCCGCCAGCCGGAGGCAGACCCGGTCATGCTCGTTGCCCGTTCATTTGATGTAAACCGTCCTGGCTGCAGCTGGAAAGATGTGAAAGGTGGAGTTGTTGGTGGTTCGCTTATCAGGGGCCTTATCGAAGACGGTGATGAGATAGAGATAAGGCCTGGTATCCAGACCCAGGTGGAGAATAAAATAAAGTGGGAACCAATTGTGACCAAGGTGACGGAGATTCACAAGGGAAATAAGAAGGTCCATGTTGCAACTCCAGGAGGCCTGATCGCTATTGGAACCAAACTTGATCCGGCAATCACGAAAAGTGACATGTTAGCCGGTCAGGTACTGGGACATGCAGGAAGTCTTCCACCGGTCTGGGAGAAGATGTGGTTTTCAGTAAAGCTCATGGA
>JAAYPD010000027.1 GCA_012520015.1 Methanomicrobiales archaeon | reverse complement strand
TCAGGCTGCAATCGAACTTAAACCAGGATCACCTGATGCATGGTACGGACTTGGGATTACTCTTGAAAGTCAGAAACGGTTCCTGTCAGCTCTTGATGCATATACGAGATCGGCATCCTTTGCAAAAGGATCATCTACCGACTGGGCCTCTTTTGCCGGAAAAGGAAGAGTCCTTTTTAATTTGAACCGGTTCGCCGAGGCAAAAGCAGCCCTTGAGACGGCGGTCACAAGATATGAAAATGCAAGGATCATGCAGCCTGAAAAACTGGAAGAGATTATCCGGTTACTTGAAGAGATCAACCAGAAAAATCAGGTTCAAAGCCCTGTAATCTTCTCTGCATATATCCCGCCTGTAGTTACCGGGGTGTGAACTGGCAAGAAAGTTGACGCAGAGAACTATGAGATACCTTTATGTATTTTTACTCATATGAGTAATAATGGTACGAGAGCTCGTACCAGGAGTAAAATTATGCCAGGATTTGACGGAACCAGCCCCATTGGACGGGGGCCTATGACAGGAAGAGGATTTGGATACTGCCGCACCGGGTATCAGCCTGTACGCCAGCCAGTCGAAGCTTCCACCGAGAGCCAGTCAGCCACACCTGAAAATGTTCCTGTATACCAGCCACCTGTTCAGGGTCAGGCACCTGTATATGGACTTGGTCGTGGAGGAGTACCCTATGGTGGGGGAAGAGGGTTTGGATGTGGAGGTCGCGGAGGAAGAAGAGGACGATGTTTCTGGTAAAAATTACTGCCAGAAGATATCTTACTATCTCCTTCCATTAACCTGGCGAAGTCCTTCTTTTTAGAAAAAGTTTTCAGACTTACTTTATAGCCCTGTAGCTCAAAATTTTGTAAGGCCGGTTAATATGATTTATTTGGTTATATCATTATTATCATGAACCACCACCACATTTTTGGACCGGTCATCTCAAGACGACTTGGGCGGTCTCTTGGAATCGACCTGATCTCTTACAAAACGTGCTCATATAACTGCGTTTACTGTGAATGTGGTAAAACAACAGACCTGACATCCATAAGAAAAGAATTTTTCCAGACCGGAGATATCATAGACGAGCTGGATAAAATCCTTGCACCTTCTCCAAAACTGGATTATATCACATTTGCCGGTTCAGGTGAACCCACTCTTTCGCTTTCACTCGGCCCTGTTCTTGCCCACCTGAAAAAAAATTACCCGGAATACAAGGTCGCAGTTCTTACAAATGGCAGTCTGTGCACTGACCCTGATGTAAGACGGGATCTGATTGCCGCAGATATTGTAAGCCCAACATTAACCACAGCCACGCAGCAGGTTTTCGAGAATATACATCGTCCGGTTCCTGGTTTGCAGGTAACTGACAGTATCAGAGGCATCCGGTCATTCAGGGATGAATACAAGGGAGAGATCTGGCTTGAGGTATTTCTGGTTCCAGGATTGAACACTTCAGAAGATGAACTTGAAAAGCTTCGGACTACCATATACAGCATAAAACCAGAACTTATCCAGCTTAATTACCTTGACCGGCCCGGGACAGAGCCATGGGTTTCTCCTCCTGAACCTTTACTATCAGGCAGGATCCGGGAATATTTTGCTGAAGGAGAAATTCCTGTAGAACTCATCGGTTTTGATGAAAGTGCTCCTTTCCTCACCCATGATGACAGCACAGCCCTGATCAATGAAACATTAAAGCGACGTCCTTTAACTGCAGAGGATATCGCACAGATGACAGGTCTAAGCACGCCTGAAGTCAGGAAGAAGCTGGCCCTGATGGTTTTGGAGGGAGTTGTACAGGCAAAGAGCGGTGACAGGGGGATTTTTTACTGGATTGCTTCTGATGGATCTGAGAGGTTCTCCGACAAGGATTAGCCGCGACATCGCCTGCGGCTGCTTTCGTTATCATTGCAACAGTTTTGATAACTTTGATAATACCTCTTTTCAGTCAGCAGATAAGTTCCAAATGGAAAAATTTTACAAAAGACAAAGAGAATCACTGCCAAAAACCGGAAAAGATCGGAGATCCGATCCAAAAATTCATATTTTCCCGGTTAACTCGCGGGGGATTTTTTGGTGAGATGTCTTTACAGACATTTCTTGTGTATTATTTCACGACCAGTCTTTAACAAGCAAGAACAGATTAGTGCCCGGCGCATTCGTGATCATGGTGAGTGCATACACTACCGGTCGATTTTAATTTTCCTGCAATAAAATCCTGGGCAGCTGCATCAACCGGACCGGTCACTCCAAGGATAACCTCAATGTTATTGTCATTGAAGATCTGAACCGCCCTTGCACCCATTCCTCCGGCAATAAT
>JAAYPD010000322.1 GCA_012520015.1 Methanomicrobiales archaeon | reverse complement strand
TATATCCTGCTTTGCGCCTCAATACCTGTTCTTATCGTGATTGGGGTGATCGTGGAACGACTCTGTTTCAGGCCAATACTGGGCACAGGAAAATTAAATGAGATCTTTGTAAGTATCGGCCTGATTTATGTTATACAAAACCTGGCTGCAAGGATATGGACTGATGAATGGAAGACTATTCAAAGTCCGTTCAGGGATATCACCCTTGATCTTGGTGTCATAAATGTCCCGTCAGATTACCTGATCATCATGTCAGTTACGGCAATACTGCTCATCGGATTATACGTCTTTCTCTATCATACCTGGACAGGACGGGCCATCAGGGCAACCAGCCAGGATAGAAGTGGTGCAATGCTGATGGGAATCAATGTCGAACGGATGGACATGATAACCTTTGGGATCGGTGCTGCTCTTGCAGGAGCTGCCGGAACCCTCTGGGCGGTCAGCGGCCAGGTCTTTAACCCGTACATGGGATCCATTCCTGCAATCAAGGCATTTGCCATCATCATCCTTGGGGGCCTTGGTAGTATTCCTGGTGCCATTGCAGGAGGGCTTGCGGTGGGACTTGTGGAAAACGGGACCGCTTTTACACTTGGAGGTGCATGGAAGGATGCAGTATCGTTCATCCTCCTGATCATTGTCCTTATCTTTCGCCCTACAGGTCTGTTTGGGGAGGAATGTGAATGATTCCCTGGATCAATCAGCGAAGACGATACCTGCTTCCCGCATTTGTGCTCATCATCACCGCCCTCCTTCCGTTATTTCTGGGATTTAACCAGTATTACCTGACGGTCCTTATCCTGATGCTGGTATTCATCATCTATGCCTCGGCCTGGAATTTTCTTACATTTTCAGGCCAGGGTTCACTTGGGCATGCGGCTTTTTTTGGCCTTGGCGGATACTTTTCTGCTCTTATTGCGATAAAGTCCGGGATACCTTTCATCATCGCTGTCTTTGCCGGTGCATGTATTACGGCAGGGATAGGCATTCTTATCGGTATGACCTGTGTCAGGCTTCGTGAATGGTTCCTTGCCATGGTAACTTTCGGATTTGCTGTCATCATCCAGACCCTGGTTGTGATAAGTCAGCTCAGTGATATCACCGGAGGATGGGACGGATATGCGGTGCCTAAGCTTATCCCTTCATCGGTTACCGGTTCAATCCTGGTCGAGTACTATTGTATCTTTACAATGGCCGTAGCGTCCCTCCTGTTCTTTCATCTACTGCTAAAGTCAAAGATAGGGCTTGCACTTGCTTCAATCAGGGAGAATGAGGTGGAAGCAAAAGCATCTGGCATCAACCCGGTTCCGTTCAAGCTATTTGCTTTTGGGATCAGTGCATTTGTCACAGCTATTGCAGGTGCCCTTGAGGTATCACATTTCGGGTACATCTCACCAGAGATATTTGGAACTGATATCTCTTTCTGGCCGATTATTTATTCTATCACAGGCGGACTTGGAACACTTGCAGGACCGGTAATTGGAACGGTTGTCATCAGTCTTCTCTGGGAAGGACTGAATGCACTTGGACTGACCTATGAACGGTTTATTGTTATAGGAGTTTTGCTAATCCTGACGATCATATTCCTGCCAAAAGGACTTGTCAGCCTTCCAGGAAGAATCAGGCAGAGAAAACAGGAGAAGAAGGCAAGGCAGGTAAAAGAGAAGACAGGGTGATAAGGGCTACATCCCCAGGTATACTTCTTTTACATGTTCGTCATGCATAATGCTCTCTGAAGGGCCGGTGAGGACAATTTTTCCGTTCTCGATGATATAGGCACGGTGTGATATCTCAAGGGCACGCTTGACATTCTGTTCAACCAGCAGGATGGTAAGTCCCTCTTTATTTAATTTACTGATGGTTTCAAGGACATTATGGACATATTTGGGAGAAAGTCCAAGGGAAGGTTCGTCAAGTATTATCATTTCCGGATCAGACATCAGGCATCGACCGATAGCAAGCATCTGCTGCTCTCCACCGCTGAGCGTCCCGGCATGCTGGTCTTTTCGTTCTTTTAAGACCGGAAAGAGGGAGTAGATATATTCAATATCACAATTCCCGGGATTCAGGTAGGATCCAAGTTCCAGGTTCTCCCTGACGGTCATCTTCCCGAACAGTTTTCTTGTCTCAGGGACCATGTTCAGGCGGTAATGGACGATAGAATATGTTGGAAGACCGTTAATCGGCATGTCTGCAAAGGTTATCCTGCCACTGGAAGCCTTCACAAAACCCATGATGGCGGAGACAAGAGTACTTTTCCCTGAACCATTTGAACCGATAAGAGTGACTATCTCTCCTTTTCCAACCTTCAGGCTGACATCCCAGAGTACCTGCAGGTTGGAATAGGAGACTGAAAGGTTTTCAACATTCAGCAATTAGTGCTCCTGGAAATGATATTGTTCCCCAAGGTATGACTCAATCACTCTCCCATTCACGGCAACTTCCTGTGGGGTTCCTTCTGCAATCTTCTCTCCCTGGTCAAGCACTACTACCCTGTCTGAAACCTCCATGATTATCTTCATTACATGTTCGATCATAAGGATTGTCAGCCCGTCGTCACGAAGGGACCTGATCAACCTGATGGCTTCTCTGCCTTCTCCGGGGGTAAGGCCTGTCATGATCTCATCAAGAAGAAGCATCTTTGGTCCTGATGCAAGAGCCCTGGCAAGTTGCGTCTTTCGAAGTTCGATTGTATTGAGGTTTCCAAGCGGAAAGTCCAGCTTGTCATCAGGAAATCCCACGCGTCTTAAACATTCCACAGCTTCTTCCTGTGCTTTTTTCATACCCGGCTTATGCCCGTTTCCGTAAAGAGCACTTATCATGACTCCTTCCTTTGCAGAGAGTCCTGGAAAAGAGCGTGGGTGCTGGAAGGTTTTCGCAATCCCTTTCTTGCAAATGGCGTCAAGTGTGAGCCTGGTGATATTTTCATCCTGGAAATATATACCCCCGGCATCAGGGCGGCAGACCCCGGAGATCATGTTAAGAAGTGTTGTTTTTCCTGCACCGTTAGGCCCGACAAGTCCCAGAATTTCACCTTCGCCAAGTGTCATATCCACGTTGGATACTGCTTTCAGCCCGCCAAAGGATTTTGAGACGGATTTTACATTGAGCATAATTGTTCACCGTGAGATAGTATATCATGGTATATGTTAGCATGTATCATAAACCTTTCATCCGGATTACCCGGGCTATGTACACAGAGATGGTCAAAAATTTTATCAAAAGAAAATAAGGGCTGGATGGAATGTCAGAGAACAATCAGGTGGTAAATCTTCCCATCGACTGGGAAATACGGTCTATTGATGCGGTTGCATCGGTTATGACCCTGGTTATCTGGTCAAGGGCTGCTGAAGCCTCTTCGGTAGCTGCAGAAGAATCTATCGCTTCTTTTGCCGCCTGTTCAATGAGATTTCCAAGCTCATGAATACTGGCGCTTATCTGCTCGACCGATGCTGCCTGCTCTTCACTGGCACCGGCTACCTCTCCGACTCTGATAGAAACGTTAGCAATCGCATCTGCAATCTTGTTAAAGACGGTAAGTGTCTCCCGAACGGCGGTGTTTCCTTCTTCAACATCCTTCAGCGATGTTTTCATGGACTCTGTAACAGCACGTGATTTTTTCTGCAGGTCGGTAATCAGGTTTGCAATCTTTTCAGCTGACTGCTGTGACTCTAATGCCAGGGATTTCACTTCGTCAGCGACAACCGCAAATCCAAGGCCCGCATCACCTGCACGTGCTGCTTCTATGGCTGCATTCAGGGCAAGAAGGTTGGTCTGGTCAGCAATTGAACTGATAACATTGACAATTGTTCCGATATCTTCCATTTGCTTTCCGATTTCACCGATGACAATGTCGGTCTCATGAAAGGAATTAGATATCTTCTGCATCCCGATGTCCGTTCTTCCGACAAGTTCAGATCCTTCTCTGGAGAGATCATCAGTCTCCTGCGCAAGACTGGCCACTTCATTTGCCTGGGTTGCTACTTCAGATACTGTGGTTGACAGATCATTCATAGCCTTAAGAACCTGGTTTACGCCGTCTCCGCTCTTTTCTGAGAGATCACTGACAACACCGGCATTATGGGCAAGATTCTGTGCTCCGGCGGTTACCTCTTCAACACTGGCACTGGTTTCTTCCATGCCGGCAAGGAGTGAATCAACCTCTTTTTTCACATCACCGACAGCTGATCCGGTCTCTTCCCCGATTTTATTAAGTGCATCCCTGAATGGAATGAAATCTCCTTTCACTGAAACTTGTTTACTAAACCGTGCAGAGAAATCTCCAAGGGCATATGCTCCGGCAAGGTTCATGGATTCATTGACTGGTTCGATGATATTTTCAAGGGTGTGATTTATTCCGGCAATGATTTCACGGTACCCGCCTTTAAATTTGTCAGCATCTCCGCGGATGTTCAGGTTTCCCTCTTCTGCAGCATGTGCCAGGGTCTTCGTCTCTTCTATCAGATCATTGATGGTATCAGCGGTCTTTTTCAGTGCAGGTCCGATCTCATCCCGGTCGTCCATGATAGGAACTGACATAACCTTCTCACCGGCAGCGATACTCTTCATGATCCCGATAACCTCATGCTGAAGATTATTGGCAAATGAGTCCATCGTTCTGGCAAGGATGCCAATTTCATCCTTCCTCTCCATGGTAAGCCTCATGCCAAGATGTCCGTGTCCCATCTCATCTATCATCTCAACGGTTTTGCCAAGCGGGCCGGTGATACTCCTTGTTAAAGCAATGGCAAACCCGATACCGATGATTGCGCCGATGATAGTGATAATGATCATCGTAGTTTTTGCAGTATTTGCGTTATTTTCGTTATCTGTTTTTATCTGTCCGGCAACTTTCAGATTTGTATCCATCAGGGTTTTAAGTGCCTCATTACATTGAGCCCGGTAATTTGCCAGTTTTGTTCCGGCAGAAAGAGAATTAACTGCTTCAGTTATTTTATTTTCCCTTGCAAGAGCGATTGTTTTTTCAGATTCCCTTTTGTA
>JAAYPD010000321.1 GCA_012520015.1 Methanomicrobiales archaeon | reverse complement strand
TCATTGCAATTGCATGTGCATTCATGCTCCTTGTGACCGGATCTATGGCTGCTCCATCAAAAGGGGTTATTTATGTTGATTCCAATCCGGATGGGGCTGAGATTTATCTGACTGATACATCAGTATCACCTGATAATCTGACAGTTAACGATACTGCAGGCATTACTCCGCGGGAATTCTTTGTTGATCCAGGGACATATCAGTTATTTTTAAAGAAATATGGGTATATTACCTGGTGGAATGAATCATTCGAGGTTACTCCGGGATCATACCAGGACTTTAATGTAACCCTGACTGAAACTAATCCGCAATTTGGTGCTATCCATATTAATACCCACCCACCCGGGGCAAGCCTTGTTCTTCAACGGGTTATTCCTAACGTTACAAGCATGATATATAGCTCCACTCCGGCATCTGTTGAATCTCTTCCACCAGGAACTTACAATTATTCTGTAACCAAGGAAGGTTATCATCCATATTCTGGCACTACCCTGGTAACAGCCGGTGAAGTAACTGAGATTTATATTCCTTTGGTGCCCATTCCGGATACGGGAGTTGTTACATTTAAGAGTGAACCTAACAGTGCCAGGGTCATCATAGCTGGGGGAAATTTCTCAAACATTAATACAGGTCTAAGGACTGAAATTAAAGATTATCTGGAGTCATTTGAAGGCACTGCAGATGAAGCGTCACTGGGGATCAAAAACATGGTCGGAGCAGAGACCGTCCCACCAATGAAAATTGTTACAGGTCTTGTTGGAACAACTCCATTTGATATGGAACTTCATGAAGGTGTCTATCTGTATAAGTATTTCCTTGATGGATATTCCATGAAGGATGAGATAGGTTTCTTTAATCTTTCTGTGGGGGAGAAAAAGACGGTAGTAGAGACCTTAATTCCAGATCAGGAGTATGTCCAGGTTTACTTCGAGACCAATATAGATGAAAATGAGGCAACCATTGAACAAGGAAACATACGGTCAGATATTAAAGGGGCAGAAATTTCATTCAATGGAGAAACATGGCATGAGAGAACACCCTGCTGGGTTGAACTTCCTTCAAACCAGATCGTAAATGTTACCTTTGCACAGCTTCCCCTTTATAAGCCAAAGACAATAACTGTAGATACAACCCTGTTTGAAGGCAGGCCCTCAAAATGGGGAGATGTGGTTCAGCTTGAACTGATGACATATTACCTTACTGCAACAGATGATGACCATAGTACAATCAGTCCATCTGGTGTCATTGCTGTACAGGCAGGGAATACGCAGCCATTCAGTCTCATCGGTGAAAAGCCGGCCTGGGTGGTCAGAAATCTGACTGTTACCAGAGATGGGTATGATCCGATAGTCTACCAGTACAATCAGTATGAAGGTGAATACCTGCACTCTAAAATATTAGAAAACGCAACTTTGGTTCTATCATCAGAAAAACAGAAGGTTGCAGTGAATGCAACCGCCGGTAAAGGTGGTTCGGTGAATTATCCTGGAATTACTATGTATGATTTCGAAACACCTAGCTACCGGTATAATTTCACCGCAGATGAAGGATACGTATTTAAGGAATTATGGGTTGATGGTGAACAGAAATTCAATGACAAATGGGAATTTACTGCATCAGAGATGATCAAAAATCATACCCTTCTTGGGCTCTTCAGACCGGAGAGAGTTCTCATCACCCCGGTTGCAACGACCGGAGGGAAGATTCTTGATGGAACCGTTGAGGCAACACCTTACTGGATTGAATACCTTGGTTGTACTCACCAACACGAAGCTGAAGCTGATCCAGGGTACAGGTTCACTTATGCAAACTTAACCCCCACTGATGCAGAAGGGCTTTTCTCATCAGAATCAGACAAATTCTATATCAGTTCAATATGTGATATTGAGAAAAATTATACCATTACGGCTAATTTTGAGCCATTATCCTACATCATAAATTCAAGTTCAGAAGATGTAACAAAAGGTGTAATTGAACCTGCTTTGTCCGGTTATACCGCGGGGTATGGAGAGGAACTCTCTTTTACCTCCAAACCATTTTCCGGGTACCAGTTATCAGAAATAACTGACAATGGAATATCAAAAGGGGCATTGAACCCGTACAACATCACAGTCAATGAGGACCACGACATAATTGCACATTTTCAGACTGACGTCCTGACCATCGAGGCGGTCGCTGGTGAGGGCGGTATAATTGAGCCTGAAGGCTTCGTCAATGTCACCTATGGCGACAGCCAGTGCTTTAACATCACCGCAAACACCAACTACTACATCTCATCTGTGGTAATCGACGGGGAGGATACCGGAAATCAGACCAGCCCTTACGAATACTGCTTTAACAATGTGGTAAAGGATCACAATATCTCAGCTTTCTTTTTACAGTATGCATACACAATAACTCCAAGTGCAGGATTAGGTGGAAAGATCAGCCCATCAACTCCACAGGAAGTTCCTTCCGGGGAGGATCTTACATTTACAATTACACCGGACGGATGTTATAACATCAAGGATGTTCAGGTAGATGGCAAGAGCAAAGGTGCAATATCCACCTATACCTTTGAGAACGTAACCGATGATCATACTATCCACGCTGATTTCCAGATAAAGACATATGAGATTCTGGTGAACCAGACTGAAGGAGGAGAGATCGATCCTCCCGGAGAAGACGGCGTTGTGACGGTCAATTGTGGCAGTACCAAGTGCTTTAATATAACTCCTGACGAAGGGAATGCCATCTATGATGTGATTGTTGATAACAGCTCTGTCGGAGTATATGATGAATATTGCTTTACAAATATCACAAAGAATCACACCATTGAAGCAGTCTTTGTCATTCCGCCTGAGCCTGACTTTGAAGCTGACAAGATCCGTGTACCTCCAAAATATCCCGTGACTTTCAAGGATTTCACCAGGAACAATCCAACCGACTGGCTCTGGGACTTTGGTGATGGTGAGATAACTACTACACGTGAACCGGTTCATTATTTCGCTGAAGTTGGAAATTACACTGTCACCCTGACAGCTTATAATGCAGCTGCGACTGATGGAGTTAACAAGACAAAAGAGCACTATATTGAGGTCACCAAAAAACCGATTGCAGATTTTACTGTAGACAAGGTTGGTGGAATTATCAGGTCTGATGATGTTCAGATCCTCTTCAATGATACATCTCTTAACACAAATGGCGTTGCATTTGGCTGGAACTTTGGTGATGGCCCACGAGGAGCGATATCAAGAAACGCAACCCATAATTACACTGCACCAGGTGTCTACCAGGTAACTCATCAGGTTGAGCTGCCATTTATCGCCAAGGATTATGCATATGAGACGATCACCATCCTGCAAAAGCCTGAGGCCGACTTTATCGCCCATCCGGTATCTGGTGAACCTCCACTTAAAGTGCAGTTTGAAGATCGGTCACAGGGATTCCCGACCTCATGGCTCTGGGACTTTGGTGACACTGTAAAGTCATATGATCAGAATCCTGTTCATGTCTATTCAAAATCCGGTAGCTACACAGTCAGCCTGAGTGTCTTTAGCGACGAAGGAAGCTCAGTCAAAACAAAGGACGAGTTCATCACCGTCCAGTAATCAATATTTTTTTCGTCCCTATTCCATCTCTTTTCTTAGTGCTGCAATCTGGTCGCGAAGACGTATTGCTTCTTCAAAGTCAAGCCTCTGGGCTGCAGATCTCATCTGCGACTCAAGGTTGATTATAAGGTTTGGAAGAGCTTGTTTTGGAACCTTTTTCTTCTTTCCTATATCTATCTCCTGGTCGCGAACCGGTTTTTGAATTGTCCTTGGGGTGATCCCGTGAGCCTTGTTATATCTTATCTGAAGGTCCCGTCTTCGCTCCGTCTCCTCTAACGCTTTCTGCATGGATCCGGTTATGGTATCGGCATATAACACCACAAACGCATCAGAATTTCTTGCAGCCCGGCCGATTATCTGGATAAGACTTCTTGCATCGCGAAGGAACCCTTCCTTATCAGCATCCAGTATTCCGATAAACCCTACCTCTGGAATATCAAGTCCTTCTCTCAGGAGGTTAATTCCGACCAGGACATCAAAATTCCCAAGCCTGAGCTCCCTGATGATCTCAGTCCTTTCCAGGGTATCAATATCTGAGTGAAGATACCTGGTCTTAATCCCGTGTGAAACGAGGTATTCAGTGAGTTCTTCTGCAAGCCGCTTTGTCAGAGTGGTTAAGAGGATTCTGTCTCCTCTTTCGATGGTTCTTTGAATCTCCGCTTTGATGTTCTCCATCTGTCCCTGTATTGGCCGCACCTCTACAACCGGATCAACAAGACCGGTCGGCCTGATGATCTGTTCAACCACCCCTGTGGAATGCTCAAGTTCATAGTCACCAGGCGTTGCAGAGACACAGATTACATTCTTCAGGTATTGTTCGAACTCGAAAAACTGGAGAGGCCGGTTATCAAATGCCGATGGAAGCCTGAATCCATACTCGACAAGTGGAATTTTCCTTGACCGGTCGCCATTGAACATGGCTCTTACCTGTGGAAGTGTCTGGTGACTCTCGTCGATGAACATTAAAAATCGCTCAGGAAAATAATCCAGGAGGCAGTATGGTTTTTCACCAAGCTTTCTGCCGTCAAAGAACCTTGAGTAGTTTTCAATTCCTTTACATGAACCGGTCTCGCGGATCATCTCGATATCATACATTGTCCGCTGGCGTAGCCGGTGCTCTTCCAGCATGCCAAGATGTGGAAGTCTCTCTGCCAGCTCCTTTTCAATCTCTATCAGTGCCTGCTCTTTTTGTTCTTCATCAATGACATAGTGGCTGGCAGGGTACACATAGATATGCCTGAGTCGTTCGACCGGGTCTCCGGTTGCCCGGTTTATCTCGGTAATGCGCTCTACCTCATCTCCGAAGAGTTCAATCCTGATGATATTGTTATAGTAACTTGGAACCAGGTCGATGATCTCCCCTTTTACCCTGAACCTTCCTGGAATTAACTCAACATCATTTCTTTCATAGAGATTTTCAACCAGCCGGCTGATTATCTCCCTTCTATTCATCTTCTGGCCGGTACCAAGGTCAAATCCCAACCTTTTATATGTATCAGGCCGGCCAAGACCATAGATACAGGATACTGAAGCGATAACAATCACATCATTCCTGCTCAGAAGTGATGCCGTTGCAGAGAGCCGCATCATCTCAATCTTCGGGTTTATCTGGGCATCCTTCTCAATATACTGATCTTTTTTTGCAATGTATGACTCGGGCTGGTAATAATCGTAGTATGAGACAAAGTACTCAACCCGGTTACCTGGAAAGAAATCCCTGAACTCATGGTATAACTGGGCTGCCAGAGTTTTGTTATGTGCAATGACAAGGGTTGGAACCTGAAGCTGCTCGATGACATTTGCCATCGTGAAAGTTTTTCCTGATCCTGTAACGCCAAGCAATGTCTGAAATGTGGTTCCTGCCCTGGCACCTTCAACCAGCTGCCTGATCGCATCAGGCTGGGACCCGGTTGGTTTAAAATTTGAAACCAGCTTAAATTCTGTCATTCCTTTATGCTCTTCTGCCTGAGTCTTCTCTGGTATGTAATGGCAAACCTGTGTGCTTCATCCCTTATCTCCTGTATGAGCAGTGAAGCAGGACTTTTTTTCTGTATGGAGGGCGGGGTATTTTTCCCGGGGATGAAGATCTCCTCTTCCTGTTCTGCTATGGATATTACCGGTATCTTAAGAGAGAGTTCATTTAAGACTGTGTACGCAGATTTAAGTTGTCCAGGTCCTCCATCCACAACAATAAGATCCGGCATCGGGCTGTTTTCACGAATAAGCCTTGTATACCTTCTTCTCACCACTTCAGCCATCGCAGCATAGTCATCAGAAGGTCCGGCAGTCTGTATTTTGTACCTTCTGTAATTGCGTTTATCTGGTTTACCGTCCCTGAAAGAGACCATGGATGCAACCGTTCCTGTCCCACGCAGGTGAGAGATATCAAAACACTCTATCACCTCTGGCGGAGTATCCATGTGCAGTGCTTCTCCAAGTTCAGCAAGCCTCATCTTACCGGTGAAGAAGGAGACTTCCAGGTTTTTAAATGCGAGATCAAGCAGGTGCTTCTTCTCACCCTGTTTTGGTACGGTAAGAGTTACATGAGTTCCCCTGAGATGGGTCAGGTACTCTTCCATCCCTGATCCTGGGAGTGCAGGTAATATCAGTTCGTTCGGGGGCTTTGCTGATGAATAATATTGGAGGATAAATTCATCGAGGAAGTCTTCTGTTTCAGGGAATACAAACTCCTCCTTGCTTGTCAGGGATCCACTTTCAACGTGGAAGAGGATGAGATAGACCATATCTCCGGAGACAAGGTAATTGATAATATGCTCATCAGATTTTTTCTGTCTCTGAACATACTGCCTCTCTGACAGGTTCTCGATTGCGACAATCCTGTCCCTGATGACAAGTGCTTTTTCATACTCTTCAGAATCAGCACATGCCTGCATCTCTTTTTTCAGGTCGGCAATAAGATCCTGGTTCTTACCCTTAAGGAGGTAGTCTGCACTTTTAACCAGGTACTGATACTCTGGCTCAGATATTCTTCCGGTGCATGGAGCTGCACAGGTTCCAAGGTGGGAACGAAGACATGCCCGTTTTGTCATCTTCCTGCATGTCCGGAGATGAAAGGTCTGCTTGACAAATTTCAGGATTTGATCCCTCTCGGCAGCAGATACAAAGGGACCGTAGAGGGTTCCGTTCTTTTTATTATTTCTGTCCCTGGCAATACCGATTCTGGGAAAAGGATCATTGGATATCTGAATGAATGCATAACTTTTTGCATCCTTCAGATCTATGTTGTATTTTGGCTGGTATTTTTTTATCAGGTTACTTTCAAGAATTAATGCCTCAACTTCAGATTAAGTGACAATCACATCAATGTCCCTGATCAGGGAGACAAGGATGTCTGTTCGTGGAGCGATACTCTTCTTCTGAAAGTAACTTGATACCCGTTTTTTAAGATTTTTGGCCTTGCCTACATATAGTATGGTTCCAGACTCATCTTTAAACTGGTAACATCCGGGATCTTCCGGGATAGTGGCAAGATCAATACCCACCAAATCATCATTCCTTAACTGTTCAGGTTTTTGCTCTTCGTACGGTTCTTTTCCTGGTATTTTCAGGGGGTTTTACCGGGAGCATTTTTGCAAGGAAAGTCCCTGTATAGCTGGCTGGATTCCCTGCCACCTCTTCCGGCGTCCCTGTTGCAACAATCTCTCCCCCTGCATCTCCTCCTTCAGGGCCAAGGTCGATTATGTAATCTGCAGACTTGATGACATCGAGATTATGTTCAATGACGATAACAGTGTTTCCTTTCGCTACCAGTTCAGAAAAAACCTGGATAAGCTTTCGTACATCATGAAAATGCAGCCCGGTTGTTGGTTCATCAAGAAGATAGACCGTCTGCCCTGTAGCCCGTTTTGAAAGTTCCCTCGTGAGTTTGATACGCTGCGCCTCACCACCGGAAAGGGTTGTTGCACTCTGCCCAAGCTTGATGTAGCCAAGTCCCACATCCACAAGGGTCTGCAGCTTGTTCCTTATCTTCGGGATGGCTGAGAATAACTCTATTGCTTCATCCACACTCATCGCAAGAACGTCTGCTATGGATTTATCCTTATACCTGACCTCAAGGGTCTCCCTGTTATATCTTGTCCCTTTACACTCTTCACATTCGATATATACGTCGGGCAGAAAGTTCATCTCGATTTTTATCAGCCCGTCTCCCTGACATGCTTCACAGCGCCCCCCTTTCACGTTAAAAGAGAACCTGCCTGACTTATATCCCCGCATCTTAGCCTCCTTAGTCTCGGCAAAGATGCTTCTTATCTCATCAAAGACCTTGGTATAGGTTGCAGGGTTTGATCGTGGTGTTCTCCCGATTGGTGACTGATCAATTACAATTACTTTGTCGACAGGATCATCGAAGGAGACTGACGTATGTTTTCCTGCGTCAACCCTTGAGTTATACACTTTTTTTTGTAGGGCAGGGTAGAGGGTATCATATATCAGGGAGGATTTGCCTGAACCTGAAACTCCGGTTATAAGGGTCAGTGTCCCCATCGGGATCCTGGCGGTGATGTTCTTCAGGTTATTCTCCCTGCACCCTGTAATGGAGATGTACCGATCACTTGTTCTTCTCTTCTCCGGTACATCTATCTGCATCCGCCCGGACAGATAGGCACCGGTAAGAGATCGTTCATTCTCTTCGATGTCATGGGGTGTTCCTTCTGCGATTATTTCGCCACCATTAAGCCCGGCTCCAGGCCCCATGTCAATCACCCAGTCAGCAGCCCTGATTGTATCCTCGTCATGTTCGACCACTATAAGGGTGTTTCCAAGATCCCGCAGCTGCCTTAGTGTGTCGATGAGCCGGTTATTGTCCCGCTGATGAAGCCCAATGGAAGGTTCGTCAAGGACATATAACACCCCCATGAGATTTGCACCAATCTGGGTTGCAAGACGAATCCTTTGCGCCTCACCCCCGGAGAGTGTCCCTGCACTTCTTGACAGAGTCAGGTATCCAAGACCTACTCGTTCAAGAAATGTAAGCCTGGACTCTATCTCTTTTAGTATCTGCCTTGCAATCTCAGTCTCTTTCTCGGAGAGATCAAGGCTCTTAAAAAATGCGATACCTGCGGAGATTGAGAGGTCGGTAAGGTCAATAATGGATTTGTCTGCAATACGTACGGCAAGTATCTTCTCTTTTAGTCGTTTTCCTTTGCATGCCTGGCACGGGGAGATCCGCATGAATTTTTCCAGTTCACGCCTCCTGTATTCAGAGTTAGTCTGACCATACAGACGTTCTGCCTGTGGTAGCAGCCCTTCCCATGTGCCACGATGGGACCATTCTCCCTCGCCCTTACGATAGCTCATGTGAAAAGAGATCTTTTCGTCAGATCCATACATCAGTGCCTTATACTGTCTCTTGTCCAGATCTTTTATGGGAGTATTGACAGTAAAGCCGAAATGATTCGCAACCGCCCCGACGAATTGTGACCGGTAT
>JAAYPD010000320.1 GCA_012520015.1 Methanomicrobiales archaeon | reverse complement strand
CATAGTTCTGAATATTATGGCGTTGTGGTAAAGGGGAATCATCGATTATCGGACTTGACTGCCCGCATGGGTAGATGCCATAACCGGAGAGCTTTCGAAGTTGCCTGGTACATGCCTCATTAATCCAGTCAGAGCGGGAAATCTGTCTTACAACACATTCCTGATCAACCCTGCGGGTCAGATCATCATCCATGGTAATTGAGAATCGAACCATCTATAGTAATCTGGTGCACCAGATTGTAAAAGAGTTGTGAAAAGGCGAACCAGTATTTATTAATATACCTGAATTTGCACAAGTGAATGACAGATCATTTACCGGTTGTGTTACCTTCACGCACCATGGTAATGGCTTTCTTCGGGCACTCAACGGCGCAGATACCACAACCTTTGCAGAATACAAGATCAATCTCGTAATTGTCGTTAATAACCCCGTCAGGGCAGTACATGGCACACATGCCGCATGCATTGCAGGCTTCCCTGTCTACAACCGGTCTGAATACCCTCCATGTTCCGGTATTGCCACAAGCCCCTTCACGAGGCCTGGACATTGCAAGTCTCTCTCTTTTTTCCATTCTATACCAGCTCCTCGTATGCCATCAATGCAGCATCCAGGTTCCTCTCATCAGAGAAAGTCTCTTGTATCGCAGCCGCCGCCGACTCCCGTGAAAAAAGACCCATCTTTGCAAGTGCGCCGATGACAGGGGTGTTAAGGATGGGACTTCCTGCAACGACAAGGTTCAGCTTTAATGCAATTCCTGTCAGATCAACGTGCTGAACATCGTACTTTTCTGCCTGTTTTGGGACACCTGGTGCATTTATCAGAACCTTCCCGTCTGGCTTTAACCCTTCAAAGACATTTACCAGGTCAAGGATGGAAGGATCAAGAACCACCACAAGGTCAGGGTTATGAATCTGCGAATAAATTTTGATCGGCTTGTCATCAATCCTGATAAATGATACAATGGGTGCACCGCGCCTTTCTGCACCATAAAAGGGAGCGGCAGTTGCATACTTTCCGTCCCTGAACGAGGCAAGGGCCATCAGCTTTGCAGCAGTAACCCCTCCCTGTCCGCCACGGGAGTGAAGCCTTATCTCGTACATCAGGCATCAACTCCAAACCAGGACTCTTCCCCGATCCGTCTCTCCCTGACAAAACCAGCAATATCATTGAATGTCACTTCCTGCCCGCCAAGTCCTGCGATGACATTGTAACACTCTTTCCCGGTCTTTGCCCTGATCGAAGAGGCAAGAATACCACCAAACCCGAATGAGTAGTTCCTGTCGATGACCACCAGTTCACGGTCACGAAGGTCAGGTTCGGGAAATGGCCTTATCCACCTGACCCGCATTGAACCTGCCTTGATTCCTTCGCTTCGCAGAATGTCCACTGCAACCTCTGCTTCTTTGCCAAGTGTTCCCATGGACAGTATGAGGACCTGTGCATCATCGCACCTGTAATCCTCTGTCCAGGAATATTTTCTCCCAAACTTACTGGCAAATGCATCCTCAGTCTCCCTGATCACCTGGACAGAGTCCCTCATGGACCGTTCTATATCGTACCTGATCCTGAAGTAATCGGCAGACGAGGTCATGCATCCATAACCCATCGGTGCATCCGTGCTTATCGCATGGTCAAGGATCATGGGCGGAATGAAATCTGAGACCGGGCTCTCATCCAGCTGCTGCGAGATATGAGAGAGGGTAAAACCATCAAGGTTGACCATCACAGGCAGGTAAACCCGGCGATCCTCTGCAATCCGGAAAGCCATGAGGGTTGCATCATATGCTTCCTGGACAGTGGAGACATATACCTGCAGCCAGCCTGTATCCCTTGCCTGAAGTGCATCAGTGTGCTCGGCCCAGACATTCCATCCAGGCCCAAGCGCCCGGTTAACATTTGCCATGACGATCGGCAGCCTTGCACCGGCAGCCCAGTTAACCATCTCATGCATGTACAAAAGCCCGTGTGAACTGGTAGCGGTGAAAGTCCTGACACCGGTTATGCTTGCACCAATACATGCAGCCATTGCCGAATGCTCGCTCTCAACCGGGATATATTTCGACTTCAGGCTCCCGTTTGTTACATAATTTGCGATCTGTTCAACTATCTCGGTCTGGGGAGTTATGGGGTAAGCAGCAACCACGGCGGGATTTGCCTGTCTTACGGCCGCAGCAACCGCATTGTTCCCGGTGGACAAGGTCAGCATGTACCCTCCGCCTCAGCCTTTAAAAGACGCAGGTTCCGTTCAACCTCGCCCTGTACCATTCTTACCTTCTCTTCAGACATGCCTGAAAACCGACCCTGCATCTTCAGGTAATCTTCAAGTGGTGCAGGTTTTATCATGGCCGCTTTTGTCGGGCCACTCAGGGTAAGGGTATCATACTCGCGTTCATACATGGCCCATATACCGGTTTTAACTGCCATCTTCCCGACCTCAATCGTCTGTGATGCATCATATCTCCAGCCAGGAGGGCAGGGGGCCAGGATATGCATGAACTTAGGCCCCTTTATCGACAATGCCTTCTTCACCTTTTTCACAAGATCCTGCGGGTATGCACTGCAGGCAGTTGCCATGTAAGGCAGGTGATGTGCGGCAATGATCCTGTCAAGATCCTTTTTCACATGCGTCTTTCCACCAGGAGTGGTGGTAGTCCTTGCCCCCAGGGGGGTGGAACCTGAACGCTGCATCCCGGTATTGCCATATGCCTCGTTATCATAGCAGATGTAAAGGAAGTTAGTCTCACGTTCAAGTGCACCAGATAATGCCTGGATACCGATATCAACCGTTCCCCCGTCACCGGCATACGCGATAACATTGGTGTTTTTCCCAAGCGTTTCAAAAGCCGCAGCCATCCCTGATGCAACAGCCGCCGCGGCAGCAAATGCAACATTGTACACCGGGATGTTAAACGATGTGTTTGGCCAGACCCCCTGCAGAACACTGGTGCAGCAGGCCGGAACTACCAGGACGGTATCTGGTCCGGCTGCTTTGAGCACGTGTCTGAGAATGAGGGACGAACTGCACCCTGCACATGCAGAAGTACACTTACATATATATTCGCTCGCAGAAGTCCCTGACATAATAATCTGTACCCGTTTGTGTGTAATGATAAATAATGATAGTTTTATGTCCAGGCATTTCGTGGAGCTGTCAGCTATGCACAGAAGAACTTTCTGCAATGCTCAGGCCTGGATGAGTATATCGTACAATGAAAGGATTTATCCTCCAGCTGCCTGAGAAAAGGGCATGAATCCGGATACCCTGACATCGAGTTCCGGTCACGAAACCTTGCAAGGTCATCGCCTCCAAGTCTTGCAAAAAATCTCTCTTTTGTAAGGGTAAAATGACAAAAGTACTGTGAGTCACTGATGTTTCGTTCAATTATCATGTACCGTCTCATATGCAGGCAGCATTTTCCACACTGGTTACAGGATTCTTCCATTTGCCACCTCGTGATCTGAATAATCGTTGATTGCCTTTATAAAAAGTCTTCCGTACTGCATCAACCTTCGTTCGCCAACCCCGTAAACATTTCGCAAATCCTCCAGGCACCCTGGCCTGGTTCTGGCCATTTCACGCAGGGTCCTGTTTGGAAATACCCGAAACGCCGGGATATCCAGATCGTCTGCGATGCTTCTTCTCACGTCCCTGAGAATTTCATAAAGGTTATTCTCTGCCGGTGAATACTGGTCTTCATCAGGCTCTCCAGGCAATGCAGACTGGAACTCAGGTTCTCCGATCCTTACAGGAATCTCACCGGCAAGGGCCTTCTTTGTCCTGGGGTTCTTTCTCACCACAGGGTAACGGGAGCCATACCTGGACAGGTACCCGCAGGAGATAAGCTCACGGATCCAGTATACCCACAGCCCCCTCCTGTGCTGGCGACCTGAACCAAAACAGGCCAGGGTATCATGTCCACGTGCAGTTACTCTCTCATCTGCTGTTCCTGATATGATATCTGCAAGGTAGGATACCCCGTAATCATCCCTTAGTTCATCCATGCAGGCAACAATCACCGACAGGTTCTCCCTGCCATCCAGGGTCTTTCTTCCAAGAAGGCATGAGTCACAGTTACCACAACCGGGATGATCCCAGGATTCACCAAAGTAAGTCAGCAAAACCGCACGCCTGCATGCACGTGACTCGCAGTACCCGACCATCTCATGCAGTTTCCTGGTACTTACCATCCGTTCGGTCCCGTCAGCCATCTGTCCGATGAGATACTCTATCTTTCTGAAATCTGCCCGTGAATAAAGGAGCAGACATTCGGCTGGATCACCATCCCTTCCGGCTCTTCCGGTCTCCTGGTAATAATGCTCAAGATTTTTGGGAAGATCATAATGAACGACAAATCTGACATCCGGTTTATTGATTCCCATGCCAAATGCGACTGTTGCAACAATTATCCTGACTTCATCCCTGAGAAACCTGTCCTGCGTCTCATGGCGGACCGTCTTAGGCAGATCGGCATGGTATGGAAGCGCAGAAAAATGATTTTTTTGAAGCAGCTTTGCAAGATCGGTGACCTGCCTTTTTGAAAAACAATAAACAATACCAGACTCGTTCTGATGACTCTGCAAAAACCTGACAAGCTGTTGTTCTCCATCCTCCTTCTTTTCTATACGGTAAAGAAGATTTTCACGATTAAAGGAACCTACAATGACTTTTGGGTCGCGAAGGCTGAGCTCATTTATGATATCGTTCCTGACCGAGGGGGTTGCAGTTGCAGTCAGTGCAATGATAGGAACATCGGTAAATGTCTTTCTGATGATCGAGAGCTGGCGATATTCAGGCCTGAACTCATGGCCCCACTGGGAGATACAGTGGGCTTCGTCTATTGCAAAAAGGCTTACCTGGACAGACATTAAAAATTCAATAAATGAAGGCTGTACAAGCCGCTCAGGAGAGACATACAGTATCCTTAGTGAACCATCAATGATGGACTCTTCAATACTCCGCCTGTCTCTAATATCCTGGGTGCTGTTTAAAAAAGCGGCAGGGATCCCTGACTCGGCCAGGCAGTCAACCTGGTCTTTCATGAGGGCTATCAGGGGAGATATGACGATCCCGATCCCTTCCCTGATCAGAGCCGGGATCTGGTAACAGAGTGATTTACCCCCGCCGGTCGCGATCACCGCAAGCACATCCCGCCCGCCAAGCACATGAGTGATAATCTCCTTCTGACCAGGACGGAATGTCCTGTACCCAAACCACCTGTGCAGAACATCTTCCGGAAGAGGACCTTTCATTGGATACAGGTTATATCCTGTATTAGAAAACTGCATCTTTTTAACATGGGGTAACAGGCCATTTCAGAAAACGATTCATATAGGCTATTCGGGTTTTTCATCCCGGCCGGAGAGCAGAAGGGAGTATACCTTTCCAAGAAGTAAGAGCTCTTCAGACTTCCTGATAATCCTCCCGGTTTTCAGATTCGGTATCGTCATCTCCTGCCAGTCAAGATCTGTATCCACATCCCAGAGGATAAGACCGTCAGGGGACGCAGGTTTAACCTTGTTTTTACATTCCCCGGAGAGGTAGTATAAAAGCTCCGCGGCAGTCAGTGTTCCCTCTGATACCTGAAGAAGTGCACCCGCAATACACCTGACCATGTGCCATAAAAAGCCCTGTGCCGAGATCTCCAGCAGGCATCCATCTTTTCCTGATATGATCTCTATGTGGTCGATGGTCTTTACAGGATTTTTTCCTGGTTCAACCCTGGCAAAGCAGCGAAAATCGTGCGTCCCTTTAAACAGCCCGGCGGCGGCCTTCATGGCGCTGACATCTGAAGGAGTCCTGCTATAATAGTAACGGTACGTCCGGCTGATGACATCATACCTTGGGTAAAAAGAATCAGGAACATAGGCCCAGGAATTGACCCAGATGTCATAGGGCAGCTGCCCGTTCAGTGCACGGACAGCACGATCCGGGCAATGGGTAGAGAAGGCAAGAACCTGGTTTCTTGCGTGGACACCACGATCAGTCCTGCCCGAAAGTGCAAGCCCTGAATCCTTGCGACCAGATATTTTCCCAGCCCTCATACATGCTGATTCAATCTCCCCTTCAACGGTCCTGATACCAGGCTGGTACTGTGAACCAAAAAACGAGGTTCCTATGTACCCAATCCGAAAGGCCAGTCTTACCCGTGAAGTCTGCCCCGGATCTTCCGCCATGAATTTCGCAAAGACTGTTTTGTATAAACTCTCACCGGCGTTTTTCTTCCGGCAGGCTGTGTTCTTCCTTCTTTGATGGCTTTTAAAACAGATGGAACATTCTTCTCTGCATCTATCAGGGTCCTTCCATACCCGATAAACCTTGCATTATGTGCATCACTCCCTGCGACAACGGGCTTTCCCATGGCACGTGCAAGCCGCATCGCCTTCTTGTTAGCATGGGGTATCACGTACCTGCTGTTGTACACCTCTATGGCGTCAGCAGCTGTAAATGATCCTGGGCATTTTAAGGCAGCACCATGCCTGTACCTGTGAAAAGGGTGAGGAAGAATTGTAACTCCTCCGGCATTCTTCACTTCCCGGATGGTGTCAGGGATGGGAAACCCCGGCAGAGGGGCTTTTTCAATGCCAAGCGCGATAAGATGCCCGTCTTTGGTTGAAACTTCAACCCCGGGGATTACCAGGAGATCTGTTGTCAGCTCACAGGCTATCCTGTATCCATCCATCGTGTCATGATCAGTTATGGCTATCACATCCAGCCCTGCCCTGACAGCAGCTGCAAGCACCTGTTCAACCGTGCTTTCACCGTCCTTTGAACAGGAGGTATGGATGTGGAGATCGGCGTTCAGCATCTCTTACTACATTATTTTTATCTTCCCGGTATTAAGAAAAGGGTGATGAGGATCCTACTGCCTACCGGAAGGGTTACTTACAACATTGTAAAGGAGGCTGCAAGGGAACTTGACGCGGACGTGGTTGAGACCGGAGAACTTGCCTCATTCCTCACCCCGTCACAGGTTCTCTCTCTCCTGCGTTCTGATCCATCCTATGATCTTGTCCTGGTCTCCGGGATGTGCACGGCGTCATTTAAAGAAGTGGAACAGAAGACAGGCATTCCAGTTTACCTGGGACCACGTCATGCCGCAGACCTCAGCCTTGTACTCCCGCTTATTGGAAAGACTGAGTTGTCCAGGGAGATCCCGGCAGATGAGTTTTTGTCTGAAGAACGAAAGAGAGAGGCATACAAGAAGATATCTGAGCTTGAAGAGGCAAGGGAGCCAGTCTTCTCTCTCCGTGGAGTCAGGATAGGCAATGGTACCAGGATAAAAGTGCTGGCCGAGATCATGGACGCACATAAAAGCCCGGATATCCGTGGAAAGGTCCTCCGGTTCTTTTATGAAGGGGCTGATATTGTGGACCTTGGGTTTGGTTTTGATGCAACTCCTGAAGATGTTCGCGCAGTATTTCACAAGCTCCAGGATATCAGCCAGCCACTTGCCATAGACACTCAGGATCCCGCCCTTATCGAGGCATCACTATTCCGTGCAGATCTCATCCTCTCTCTCCAGGAGGAGAACATCCCTCTTGTTGGAGAGAAAGTCGCAAAGGCAGGATGTGGTGCGGTCATCATTCCAGGAGAAGCTGATCTTCTTTCAAACATCAGGATGGCAGAGGAATGCGGAATCTGTCATATCATCGCCGACCCGGTTCTGCAGCCCTGCGGCCTGGGACTTGTAAAGTCTCTGTCCGGGTTTTCAGATCCTGGTTATCCGCTCTTTTTTGGTGCCGGAAATGTCATTGAGCTCCTTGATGCAGACTCGACCGGAATGTGTGCCCTCCTTGCCGGGATGGCCTACGAGACCGGCTCGTCTGTCATCTTCTGCAGTGAACATAGTGACAAAACAGCCGGGTGTGTCTCTGAAATGCGCACCGCAACCATGATGATGGCACTGATGCAGGGCCGACCTTATCCAAAAGATCTCGGCATCGATCTGTTCAGAATAAAAGAAAAACGTAAGAGAAGAGAGCCGCCTCTTGAATACTCAGAAGTTATCTGGGCAGATCGGATGCCCCGCGAGATAACCTATGATCCCCGCGGCAACTTCAGGATAGGTATTGAAGATGGATGCATCGTTGCCGTGCGAAACAGGATTGCGATAAAAGGTGCGAACTGGCAGGATGTATTACACACTATCATTCGGATGGATGGAATATCACTGCTTGATCATGCAGGATATCTTGGAGCAGAGTTATTCAAGGCAGATCTGGCCCTCCGGTTTGCAAGAAGCTTTGAACAGGACGGACCATTCTGAGCACAATAACCATGTATCATCAGGACCGACTGGTAGGAAGGATAGTACCGGATTATGAACATCTATGCAATACAAAAAGACATTCTTGATCTTCTGCTGGCAATGGGACGAGAGTCACACCCCCGTGAGTTCGCAGCTTTGCTCTCTGCAGAGTCAGGAGTAATATCTGATATAAATCTGATTCCAGGTTCAATCGGGGGAAGAGCAAGTGCACAGGTTCCTTTTGACATGGTTCCTATCAGCATGAATATCATAGGAAGTGCCCATAGTCATCCGAACGGGATAATCAGGCCGTCTGACGCTGACATCAGGTTTTTCTCTGTTAGTGGCAGCAGGCATATCATTGTCGCAGATCCTTATGGCCCGGATGACTGGGGCTGTTTTTCCCCTGACGGAACACCATTTAAGCTTAAGGTGGTGCCATGACACGGGTTGTAGCAACCGGAACATTTGATATTCTCCACCCTGGTCATCTCTGGTACCTGCATGAGTCTGCAAAACTTGGTGATGAACTATTTGTCATCATCGCCCGTGATGTAAACATCCGCCACAAACCAAGGCCGGTCATACCTGAAGAGCAGAGGCGGGTCATGGTTGAAGCTTTAAAGCCGGTCACTCATGCCATACTTGGCGATCTCGAGGACATGTTCAGGCCGATAAGGGAGATAAAACCTGATATCATCACCCTTGGATGCAACCAGCTTTTTGATCCTGAAACGATCAGGGCCTCATTGGAAAAGCAGGGCATCATCACGGAGATAGTAAGAATATCACAATATTCAGACTCCCCGTTTACCAGTTCCCGTGGAATTGTCAGGGAGATAGTTCAGCGATCGCACCCGCAAGACAGGCCTGGCGAAAATGAAAACCCGGACAGGCGTGAAGAGAAGTGATCCCCCTGCTTGCATACCGGGATAATACATGCGATCCCAGGAAATGCACGATGAAAAAACTGGAGCGGGCAGGGATGGTCAGGCTCTTATCCAGGCTCTCGGATATTCCACGGACAAGCCTCATCCTTGACCCAACTGCTGAGCAGGCTCTCTCCCCTGCCGACCGTAAGAGGACAAGAACTATCACCGCACTCGACTGTTCATGGGAAGTCCTTGACACTGAAAAGGTCCGTTCATGGAAGTTTAAACGTGCCCTCCCATACCTTCTTGCTGCAAACCCGGTGAACTTTGGAAGGACTTTTCGTCTCACCTCTGCAGAGGCCATGGCCGCGGCACTCGTCATACTTGGAGAGAGAGAGCAGGCGGAGGAGATTTTATCCAAAATAGGTTGGGGAATCAGGTTTTTACAGCTTAATGAAGAACCACTTTCGGCTTATGCACAGGCAGAAAACAGCCTGGAAGTCATAGCAATCCAGGGCGAATTTTTCTGACAGACTCTTTAAGTACTGAGAAAAACCCATAGAAGTTGGTAGCAGATGGGGATACGAACCTGGATCTCCGGACAGGAAGAGAGCATGGCTACTCCTTACTGTCAGAAAGGAGAGGCACAACTGGCAAAGGAGAAGTTTGAAGCTGCAGTTCAGACTTTTAATCATGGGGTTGAACTTGACAAAAGCCATCCCGGATGCTGGATCGGGATGGGAAAGGCATTTATTGGCCTTGGAAAATATGAACGTGCCGACGACTGCTTTACCCGGGCACTGGACATCAACCCTGAAAATCCAGAGGCTCTTACCATGCGGGCATCAGTTCTTCGTCTCATCGCCCTTCAGAACCAGGATCCGATGCGATGCCTTGAAGCCGTGGAGATCTGTAACAAGATCCTGAAGACAGATCCTGATTATGGCTCTGCCCTGCATGAGAAAGGGATGGCATTATGGACACTTGGAAAACGTGATGAGGCGATAATCCTCTTTGATCAGGTGAAAAAGACAAGTTCACTATACCAGTATCCATGGGATCTGAAAGGAAGGTACCTGTTTGAAAGAAGGCAGTACCATGAAGCCATAGAGGCATATGAAGAGGCACTGGAGAAAAAGCCCCATGATCCTGATCTTCTCTTTTACCAGGGCCGGGTCCTCATGAAGATAGGAGGATATCATTCCGCGATCCAGTTCTTTAAAAAATGCCTGAAGATAAAACCTGATTACATCGCTGCCTGGCTGCTCCTTGGTAACTCCTACAAGGTCCTTGGCCAGTTTGATGAAGCGATAGAAGCTTACGAAGAAGCTATGGAACTTGACCAGGGCAGCACAAAATACCACAAATACATCGCAGATGTTTACCTGGTCATGGGAAAGGAAGCCCTGTACAGGAAGGGAAACCCACAGGAAGCCATCGAATACTTTGATAAAACGATTCGGATAATCCCGAAACACAGCGCCGCCTGGTTTGCCAAGGGTGTGGCATACAAAAAACTCAGGGCATACCGGAATGCAACGGCATGTTTTCTAAGAGTGGTGGAGACCGATCCCCAGAACGGACATGCCTATTACGAAATGGCACAGATCCTTGAAAAGACCGGAAATAATGAAGAATCCATAAGGTGCTATATCGAGACGGTCAGGTGCGATCCCTCGCATACCGATGCCATGTACAGGCTTGGTAACCTGCTCATGGAAGGCGGAGATTATAAAAATGCCATAGCTTACTTTGACAGGGTTCTTGATATCAGCCCAGAATCTTCGGTAGCCTGGTTTGCCAAGGGAAAAGCTCTTCAAAAACGCGGACAGCAGAAGGATGCTGAGCGATGTTTTGAACGGGCATCAAAACTGGCAACAAGGTAGGAACATGAGAGGTGTTCAGATGTCAAAACCCAGCTTGTTTGGTGCAGGCACAACCTGAGGACCATTAAATTCAGGATTCCCAAGCAGGTATTCAACAATAAGTTCGGCAAACCGTTTT
>JAAYPD010000319.1 GCA_012520015.1 Methanomicrobiales archaeon | reverse complement strand
TCTGCATTAATCTCCAGATCATGCATCTGCCTGTTGACGATCCCGAGTGCCTTTGACACTTCACTTCCTATTGCATCCAGGGCCTGCCTGAAAGCCAGGAAATCACCCATAACGGCAATTTCATGAGGGAACCTGGCCGTAAAGTCGCAGTCTGCATAATTTTTCGAAAGCCTGATAGCACCATTCAGGGGGTTAATCAGTGCTTCCAGCGTTGCATTAAACCCGATGATAATCTCACGGTAAGAGCCGGCAAGGTCCCCTGGATCGCCCCTGACAGTTAGATCTCCTGCAGATGCACGGTCAGACAGGTTCTGGAGCTCGCTAATGACCGATTTTAAAGAAGCAAGGGTCTCATTAAGAGCAGGAGTTATCTGGTCATCTTCTCCCCTGGCAGTCAGATCTGCAGAGAGATCACCGGCCGCAATCTGGTGCATCGTCCCGACAACATCATGTTCAAGATAATCAGAAAATCGGTCAAAAGTTCCTGCCATCTCTCCTACTTCGTCTCTCCGGTCAAGTTTCAGCCGGCCTGACACAACGCCCCGGCCCATCTGCTCAAACTGGTCCATTACCTGGCGGAGAGGGATTGTAATGCTCCTTGTTACACCGATGGCAAAACCAAGTGCGATAAGAACAGAGAAGATACCAAGGGCCAGCATAACCGGAACAGTCCTGTCTTTTTCAGCCTGACCTTCCAGTGCAATCTGTTCAGCATTCTGAAGAATACCGGTTTTTAATCTTTCAAATGTGTCAACCGTTGCCCGGCGGGCATTTGCATGATCACCGCCATTTGAGATGGAGATCAGGGCCTCGTTTACTTTTCCACCGGCAAGCAGTGATGATACACCAGTGGCCGCAGCCTTGTAGTTTTCCCATTGTCTTTCAAAAGTTTTCAGATTATCCTGGACGCCAGGAGACAGTGATGCAGATTTCAGCTTTTTTATATGTTCATCTACAACCTTCATCTCATCAGACATGCGTTGTGCATCCTGGGTCCGTTCCGCAGGTATTGCAAAGATACGAAACACCAGTGCCCGGATAGAATTTAACGAAGTCTCGATCTCTGATACCTCAAGAAGAGGGAGGGTACCGTCAGAATAGACCTTGTCCATCCCGGCACTGATTGAATTCATACCGATAAATCCGACTACCCCGACAAGGCCCATGAGAAGAGTCACTATGATAAAGCCTCCAAACAGACGCGGGCCTATCCTTATGTTTGATAAAAAATCCAATACATTCAAAATATTCACCACGATTCCGTAAAAAAAGAACAAGGAGATCTTCAACTATCACTTCTATATGAAAATTTTTCCATTTCAGTTCCGATCGTCCCGACTACTGCATTAATCTGCCCGATAACAGTTGTAATCTGGTCAATGACGGCAAGCGCCTCTTCGCTTGTTGCAGATGAATTGATGGCATCCTTTGCCGTATCCCTTACCAGAAGGCTCATCTCATTTACGCTTGCCGTGATCTCTTCAAACGATGCAGCCTGTTCTTCTGTTGCACTGGCGACCATCTCCATGTTACCCATGATGTCGCCTACCGAAGAGGTAAGGGTGTTAAATATTCCAAGGGTTTCTGAAAGGGCGGCATTTCCCTCTGCAACTGCTGACCCGGCCTCGGCCATCGCTCCGGATGCAGCATCACTCTTCTTTTGCAGATCGCCTATCATGTCTGCGATGTGTTCAGCAGACTGCCTTGATCTCTGGGCCAGGGACTTGACCTCTGCAGCGACCACGGCAAACCCTTTCCCGGCCTCTCCAGCCCTTGCCGCTTCAATGGCTGCATTCAGTGATAAAAGGTTTGTCTGGTTTGCAATATCCGTGATAAGGTCCACTATCTTCCCAATCTCGTGCATCTGCCCTTTAATATCGGCAAAGATAGTCTCTACCTCTTCACTTGTCTTTGTAATGCTCTGCATCCCGTTTTCCGCCTTTTCGGCAGCTTCAATACCCTGTTTTGCAAGATCGTTCGCTTCGATGCTCAGACCAGCAACCCTTTCTGCATTGGTCGACACTTCTGCAATAGTTCTCGTGAGATCTTCCATGGTCTGTAAAACCTGGTTTATACCATCCTCACTTCTTTCAGCATTTTGTTTCGTCTGATCTGCGTTCTTTGCGATAAGTTCTGCTCCCCGGCTTACATCTTCAACTCCTGTTCCCGCCATCTCGGCCTGGTGAGTGAGATTTTTCATCTCATTGACGATAACATTCAAAACCTCGGAGACATTCATTCCGATCTTGTCAAGTGCATCTCTTAAAAGGGCAAGATCTCCTTCTATCTTCAGGCTCCTATCAAATTCGGCCGCAAAGTTGCCTGCTGCATACAAGTTAGATATTCGCTGTATCTCCTGGATTGCACTCTGAACAAAAAAGCCCATGTTATTTAGTGACTCCTTAAACAGGACAAAATCTCCTTCAACATGAAGCTTTTCATCCACCCTTGCTGAAAAGTCTGCCTTTGCAAATCGGTCTGCAACACGCATGGCTTCTTTTACCGGTCCAATGACCGAGTCAAGTGTATCGTTAACACCTTCGACAATCTTTCGGAAATCACCCTGGTGGCGGGTAGCATCGGCACGGGTATCAAGTTTACCTTCAACGGCAGCTTTTGAGAGCATTACGGCGTCAGAGATAAGGAGTTCTACCGCATCTATGCACTGGTTCAGGTTATTCTTGATCTCGTTAAAGTCGCCGTTATATGTATCCGTAATCTTTGGAGGGATATCTCCCTTTGAGATCCGGTCAACATACTCCGCTGCGACATTTAGGGGCCCTATGACCGAGTCAAGGGTATCGTTAACACCCTCTACGATCTTACGGAAATCACCCTGGTGACGGGTAGCATCAGCCCGTGTGTCAAGTTTCCCTTCAACAGCTGCATTTGAGAGCATTACGGCGTCGGAGATAAGGAGTTCAACCGCATCTATGCACTGGTTCAGGTTATTCTTGATCTCGTTAAAGTCGCCATTATATGTATCCGTAATCTTTGGAGGGATATCTCCCTTTGAGATCCGGTCAACATACTCGGCGGCGACGTTCAAAGGACCGATGACCGAGTC
>JAAYPD010000318.1 GCA_012520015.1 Methanomicrobiales archaeon | reverse complement strand
TTTGGTCCAATCGAGAACTGTGAGGCAACTGCAACCGCAATGGCATTCACTGATATCGTCCTTGCCGAGACACTTCGTGAACTTGGTGGCGATGTTCAGGCAGAAATACACCCGATTAACAAGCTGGTATAGACCTAAACCAGCTCTTTTTTTGATATACAGGCAGATTAACGCTGCCAGATGTTTTTGTTAGCCCTGGAACACACTTTAAGGGTACACCTGCAAATGTATACAGGAGATATGGGCATCAAACCATTATCTGTGCGATTATTAATCCTGTTTGAAGTATGAAGCAAAGTTTACCGAAATGAAGCGGAAAGTCTGTTTATATCAATGATCTGCCAATGTTCTTCATATCGCGTGACAGGCCACGTGTAACCTTTTTTTATCACAACTGTTCCAGGACTATTACATCAAAACCTGCAATGCCCTTATGTACGCCTTGCTGGTACGTAGACAAAGTTTCAAAATGAAATGATTTGTGACTTTACGAGAAATATCCGGAATATAAACCATATGATGATATACACAAGATAGGGGATTACTTTTCTCTGCCAGTGAAGTTATCATCAGGCATATCTGAATAAACACCAAAACAGATGGGAAGATGAGACTTATCCTTCCGGATCAAAGAGAGCTTCAGTTAGAGGTGAATCAAAGAACGATCGAAGAGATCCTAATCGGGATGAGCATCGATCCACTTACAACCCTGGTGTCCAGGGGCGGTGAGATCATACCTGAAGATACAATTCCAAAAGAAGATGACATAATTAAGATAATCCAGATCTCCCATGGTGGATAACCATCAGAAAACCTGCACCCATTGCTTAAGACCGGCGGTCTACCTTGACAGGGTAAGAGAGATTCATCTATGCAGGGAACATCTAATGGCCTTTGTGGAAGGGCAGGTACTTGCTCATCTGGAGAAGACAAATCTTCCTCCGGTCATTGGAATCGCATTTTCAGGAGGAAAAGATAGCACAGCTCTCCTGAAGGCATTTTGCCGGATACATAATGATCTCCCATGCAGTTTTTTAGCCATGACCGTGGATGAAGGTATTGAGGGTTATCGCCAGGACACCATCCGGGCAGCAGAAGAGATTTGCAGAGTACTTGGCGTCCCTCACCATATAATCCGGTTTCAGGATGTGTTCGGCCATTCACTTGACCAGCTGGTTGCAGGATCAGAGAGGAATGCCTGCACTATCTGCGGGATTTTGCGCCGCCGGGCATTGGAGATCCTGGCCAGGAGGCTTGAGATCAGGGTAATTGCCACAGGCCACAACCAGGATGACCATGCGCAGACTGCCATCATGAATGCCATATCCGGAGATGAGAAAAAAATCTTTTCAGGTTTTGCAGAATCTGACTGGTATGCACGCCGGATAAAACCCTTTGCCAGGGTGAGCGAACGTGAAGTTACCCTTTATGCAATCCTTAACGGGCTGTTCCACGATCTTCCGGAATGCCCTTATGCGGTCTCTTCCCTCAGGGGAGAAGTCAGAACTCTTCTCTACAGATATGAACTCAAACATCCCGGTTCCATGAGAAATGCTGCCAGGTGCGAGGAGGAGATAAGGCAGAGGCTTGGAGGCTCATTTACACGAAACCCCTATCAGGCCTGCGTCAGCTGCGGATGGCCAGGGTCTGGAAGAGTATGCCAGGTTTGTAAAGTTCTCAATGACACCTGGACAGGCGAAGATAAAGCAGATCACATATGAAGGCAACGGGCATGATGCGATCTGCTCATCTTGTCCCTGGACAAATACTGTGATGACAATAATGGCCAGTCAGAAAATGGTATACATGGATCATAGTGCAACAACCGCAACAGATCCTGACGTGGTAAAGGCCATGCTTCCATGGTTTTCACTAATGTATGGAAACCCTTCTTCCCTGTACAAAATTGCACTTGAATCAAAAGCTGCAATAGATGATGCCAGGAAGAAGGTTGCATCTGCACTTGGCGCAGAACCTGAAGAGATCTACTTTACATCCGGTGGGACTGAGTCTGATAACTGGGCTCTTGTGGGAGTGGCATTTGCCAACCGGAAGAAAGGCGATCATATCATCACCTCTGCAATTGAGCATCATGCAGTCCTTCATATCTGCAAGTACCTTGAGAAACAGGGATTTAAGGTCACTTATCTCCCTGTTGACAAGGATGGACGGATTCAAATCGATGATCTCAGGGCTGCAATTACCGACAGGACCATTCTGGTCTCTGTCATGTTTGCCAACAATGAGATAGGAACCATCCAGCCGGTAAAGGAGATCGGTTCTGTCTGCAGGGAAAGGGGTGTTCTTTTTCATACTGATGCTGTTCAGGCGGTCGGAAATCTCAGTATTGATGTAGCAGAGATGAAGATAGATCTCCTCTCCCTGTCAGCTCACAAGTTCTATGGACCAAAGGGAGTTGGGGCCCTTTATATCCGGAAGGGAGTCAGGGTAGATAGTTATATGCATGGAGGAGCCCAGGAACGAAGAAAAAGGGCAGGGACAGAGAATGTTCCAGGTATTGTTGGCCTTGGGGTTGCAATCGAAAAGGCAGCCCAAAACATTGACAATAATGTTTCAAGGATAAGATCGTTGAGGGACAAACTGCTTGATAAGATCCTGGATGAGATCCCAAATACAAGACTGAACGGGGATAGAAATGACAGGCTGCCTGGAAATATCAATATCAGTTTTCAGTTTATCGAAGGAGAATCCCTCCTCCTCCTGCTCGATAATGCGGGAATTGCTGCATCGACCGGCAGTGCCTGTTCTTCAGGATCGCTTGAGCCTTCCCATGTATTACTGGCAACAGGCCTCCCGGCTGAGATAGCCCATGGATCTCTGCGACTCACCCTTGGAGTGGAAAATACGGACGAGGATGTCAGTTACGTATTTGATGAAATAAAAAAAGCGGTTGAACGTCTTAGAGTAATGTCACCGCTCTATGCTGATTACATTAAAGCGAGGTCATGCAATGTATAGCGAAAAGGTAATGGATCATTTCATGAATCCCCGTAACCAGGGGGAGATAACCGACGCAGACGGGGTCGGAGAGGTAGGGAATCCTACCTGTGGGGACATCATGAGAATATTTCTCAAAATCTCAAACGACGTCATCACAGATGTAAAATTTCAGACTTTTGGATGTGGTGCTGCAATCGCATCATCCAGCATGGCAACCGAGCTTATCAAGGGCAAAACCCTGAAAGAGGCATGGGATATGTCAAACAAGGCAGTGGTTGAAGCTCTTGAAGGGCTGCCTCCTGCAAAGGTTCACTGCTCGGTTCTTGCAGAAGAAGGAATACACAAGGCCATTAATGATTACCGGATAAAGAACGGATTAGAACCCTGGAAAGAAGAAGGCGGGCATCATCACGAACATGAGGAGGCAGGCGACGAGGAATAAGCCTGATCATTTTTTATTTTTCTCTGCATATTCATATGCAGGCATTACCTGGATAATCTTATCATTCACCTCAAACCTTTCTGATTCGTTCATAGTCAGAATGTATCCTACAGCCCCCGGGTGTGATTCCATGGCATCGATTAATCCCCGAATTTCACGCTTACGGACATCCGGGTCTTTAGTCGAGATGCATACCTGAATGGCACCCACGATCCGATGATTCTCCTGTATTAAAAAATCACATTCATATCGTAACTGGTGATAAAAAACAGATGATTCTTTCCTGCGGATAAGTGTTGTGAATACGTAGTTTTCCAGAATTTTTCCGGCATTCTCTGAAAATTTAAATGATACAGCATTTACCAGGCCAGTATCAATACAATACAGTTTCTTCATATTGTAGAGTTGTTTTTTTACCGAAGGATCATATTTCAGAACCGGGTAGAGGAGATATGCATCTAAGGCACAATCAATATACTCACGTACCGTATCTGTAGAGATTCCAATCTGTTCACCCAGCCGTTTATATGAAAAGAGGTTTCCAGTATTGGAGATCAGATAGTAGAGAAGATCAACAAGATATGCAGGATTTCTGATGTTATGTGCCATCATAATGTCTTTGAGATAGATTGTTTCGTAATAAGAGGTGAGCAGATCATGCCGGAGAGATGTGTCTGATTCCATGGCGATACGGGGAAATCCTCCGTACTTCAGGTAATTTTCAAAATGATGGTTCTTTCTTGTAATACTGATCCTTGTCTCACCCAGAAACGACAAGTATTCTTTAAAAGAAAGGGGATAAACAGTAATTGAAAGATACCGGCCTGATATCTTCGTTGCCAGGTTTCGCTTCAACAGGGAGGATGTTGAACCGGTGAGAATCCATTTGATTTGATGATTTATATCATATGAGACCTTTACAGCACCTACCCATTCTTCGTAATTTTGTATCTCATCAATAAAGAGATAACACTGGTGTTTGTTGTTTTTTTCAAGGTATTCTTCAATGAGTTCATTGAGAAAACCCGGATCACGCATCCATCCGGTGAAGAGGGGTTCATCAAGATTAATATAAAGGATAGAACCAGGATCGGTGTCATGGCTTATCAGATACTCGATCATCTGAAACATCAGGGTTGATTTTCCGCTCCTTCTGACTCCTTGAATAAGCAATATCTCTCTTGCATCAAGATACCTGATCAATTCAGGATATGAACTAAGCCGGTTATGTCCTGTCTCATAGGTTCGTCCAAACCACCACGGATTTTGCCTTTCAAGAACCTTTTGGATTTTTCGATCCATTTGTTAAATATAATTGATGAATCATGATAAAACCTTCGATTACATTAGATGATTTTGTATGTAATCGTCATTTGTATTCGATGATTGTGTGAAAAAATTATTCGGACCTGATATCTCCCCTGACCATTGAGAAGAAGATTCCAATTGTACACATAACAGAAAAGATAACAAACCCGGTACTCATCGCACTCATAAGACTGTCTGATACTTCAGAGGTTATCTCAACTTTCCCTATCATCACGGCGATTATCATCATTGCAATCCCCATCGAGAGCATCTGGCCTAAGAGACGCATGGTTCCAAGTGTTCCTGATGCTATTCCATAATACTTTTTTTCTACCGCACTCATGATGGCATTGGTATTTGGGGATGAGAAGAGAGCAAATCCAAACCCGAGTACGGCAAGGATGAACATGAGCTGGATAATCGGGGTACTGGTCGTTAGAAAACTCAGAGTAATAAGCCCTATAACAATGATTCCCATGCCAAAAGAAGAGAGTTTTGCAGGTTCAATCGTGTCTGAAAGACTACCTGCATATGATGAGAAGACAGCCTGGATTACCGGCTGTGTAACAAGGATGAAACCAGCCTCCTGAGAGTCAAAACCCCTGATATATTGTAAGTACAGGCTGAGAAAGAATGCAATCGCAAAAGTTGACCCATAATTGATAAGAGCCGCAAAGCTTGAACATGCAAAGACCCTGTTTTCTTTGAACATGGTGATGCTGATGAGCGGGTACTGTTCACGAAGCTCATGCCAGATAAATACCACAAAAATTGCAGCTCCAACTCCAAGGGCCAAAAATCCCATAACCTGTGGTAGTTCTGAAAAACCGATCATGATTGCCGCAAGGCTGCAGCCATAAAGGAGAGAACCTTTTTTATCGAACAGTTCACCAGCAGCGTCTGCCCATTCCCCTTTTAAAAATAGAAACATGAGGACTAATATGAGAATTCCTATGGGAATATTGACAAAAAAGACACTTCTCCATCCAAGAGTTTTTGTCAGAATTCCACCAAGGAAAGGACCTGCAGAAAGCCCAAGGTAGACAGAGGTAGTGTATATTCCAAGAGCCTGGCCCCTTTTTGATGGATGTGTGGTAGAAGTCAGAATTGCCATTGCTGTGCCGAATATCATAGAGGCACCGATGCCAAGAACCGCCCTTGATAATATCAGTTCCTCCGGAGTTCGAGACAGGATCGTCCACGCGGATGCCAGGGTAAATAATGCAATTCCACCGGCCAGGATCTTTTTCCTGCCATAAATGTCCCCAATTCTCCCGAAAGGAACCAGGAACGCTGCTGCCGTCAGAAGATAGATACTATTAATCCATGTCAGTGCAACGGCGTCAAGTGAGAAATCACTGGCAATATTTGGAAGGATGATGTTTACTACGGACGAATCAAAAGGTGTTAAAAATCCACAACAGACTGCAATAATTAACGGAATAAGAGAGATGCCGGAGAGCTTCATGAAGGAATGAAGATGCTCTCCCATCAACCATGAAGGTTTTGAAAATATGTCAGCAAGGAGGTTACAAAGATCGAATTTTTGCCTGCCGGTCGATATCACCGGGTGTAACTGATGCCATGCTGTCAAACAGGCGATATTTAAAAGAACCCGGACCTTCGGCATCCATAGCAGCTCTTTCACCTGCTATGCCAAAAGCAATGACACCTGCAACCGACGCAGAAAGATGATCTGTGCTGACCGCTGCACAGGAACCGATGACTGACGAGGCCATGCAACCGGTCCCGGAGATTTTTCCCATGTAAGAATGCCCGTTTTCACAAAGATATGTCCTGGAGCCATCGCTGATGATATCAGCAGGACCGCTCATGACAACAGTGCAGCCAAGTTTTTCTGCAAGACTCGTTGTTATCTCTGTCCGGTCCCCGGTCACACCAAGAGAAT